>CAJXHL010000005.1 GCA_913054335.1 uncultured Gammaproteobacteria bacterium
GAAAACCGACAAGGGCTAATACCCTTCCAGGGTTCGAATCCCTGTCCCTCCACCACTTACTTGTTCTTTTTCTCTTTTTCTGTGTTGTTGTCCACACTCATAGCAGTCATTTAACAATATCTAAACTCCTTTATTCGTTTCAGAAAACGCCTTGAAAAACAAAAAAATAACGGCGTAAGTTATCCTAATTTTCGACATAAACTTTTCAATCGCATAGTTTGTCTATGCTCAATCTTATTATTTGAAAGTCGCCTTGCAGAAAAGAAATATTACTCGAATAGATTCACTTGCTATTTTTCTGTGTTGTTTCCCACACTCATAGCAGTCATTTAGCAATATCTAAACACCTTTATTCGTTTCAGAAAACGCCTTAATAAATACAAAAATAACGGCGCAAGCTATCTATGTTGACACAAGTCATTCATTCTTTATTCTTACAAATACTTAATCATATTCAGGTTTGTGTTTCTTGTATTAATATAACTCAATCACCTAGCCTCAAATCACGACAAGAGTGTGCATTAAAAAACTGCTTTAAAGAACAATAATTTATCATAATGAATGTTGTCAATCGATAGATCATTAAATTAACATAGAACTTTTAGGCATTAGGAGCACCTATGAATCGCTACAACAGATTAATGACAAGAATTAACGATGGCGAATGCATTCTGATCGATGGCGCCACCGGCACTGAAGTTGAACGAAGAGGCGTGCCACAACTTAAACACGCATGGAATGGTGGTGGCGCACTTAGTCACCCTGACATTGTCAGGAAAATTCACCAAGACTATATTAACAGGGGTGCAGAAGTAGTTATTAGCAACACTTTTGCAACATCTAAGCACGCGTTGACTGATGCCAAACAAGATGCAAACTTTGAAGCACTCAATGAGCGCGGCGTCAAACTTGCCATTGAAGCGAGAGAATCCCTGCACAAAGATAATGTACTGGTTGCTGGTGGCGTTTCCTACTGGACTTGGACCGGGCAGAAGCCAACATTGGAAGAACTCAATGCCTCAATTAGCCAACAAGCAGCTTTTATGGCTGCTGCAGGTGCAGATCTTTTAATGCTTGAAATGATGATTGACATCGAACAAATGATGACAACGCTGAAGGCTGCTCAATCTGTTGGACTGCCGATTTGGGTGGGCTTGACCTGTGAACCGGACGAATCCGGAGCTATGTGTTTGCGAACTGGGGATAAATTGGAAGAAGCCATTCGAATGTTAAAGCCACACAATCCAGATGTCATCAATATAATGCACACCGAAATCGAGTATATTGAGCAATGTCTAGACATTCTCCAACAGGAATGGGGTGGTCCTATCGGAGTGTATGCTCACTCAGGGGCTGTGATTGGTACTGAATGGACATTTAATAACGTCATTTCGCCAAAAAAATATTGCGAGTATGCCTCTGAATGGAAAAAAAGAGGTGTCAGTATAATTGGTGGCTGTTGTGGTGTTCACACAGACCACATCCAAATGTTGAGTAACCAATTGTTTCAAAGTCCAGCATGATTTCTAAATGACTAGACTGTTACACATAGTTCAAGAGCTATACCAGCTCGCCTCGTGCTGGGTAGTTTTTGTCAAGTACAAAATTTAATGCACCTAGGACTTCTCTAAACAGTGGACGAGCGAAGGGCATCGTGCTCACTTGGCTCCAGTACAACGTTTGATCTGGTCGTATCAAAAACAGGCCTGGTTCGCTGAATTCTCTTGGCTCTTCAATACCAATGGAGGTTTTTCCTCTTCCCGCAGAACGGTGTAGTCCCCAAGATTGCGCTTGTTCAGTGGTGACACCATAAGCCAACGAAATATTTTGCAAATCCCAATTTGATTGAGCTTCAAAAGCTCGCTCTTTGTCATCACTACTCAGGGCCAGAACATTGACACCAGCCTTGGTAAAATCATCTGCCAACTTATCCAACTCCTTCAGATATTTTATGCAAATGGGGCAGTGAAGCCCACGATAAAACACCAGCATGGTAAAGTTTTCAGGCGTCTGCTCAGACAGCGACCATGGACCCTGAAGGGCTTCAACTTCCAATTCAGGCACGGATTGGCGAGGTTTAAGTACTTTCATATTGATATCCATTTTAAATACTCCTGAGTAAACAATAAATTGTACGCTTAATGTTTCAACGCAGCGCTAGTAAAGCTCCATTTTCCACCATTTTTCTTAATTCGGAACCAGTTGTCTTGAGCAAATGCAACCTCGGCACTTTTATCACTACTCCATTTGTCAGGCCAACTGCAATTATGGAATACAGCGCCAGACATCACGTCTTTTTCCAAATTAGGAATATTACCACGCTCTATAAGTAACCTCAAGGCTACTGCTGAATTGCGTGCAAGGTTAGCGTAGAGCTCACGACCGTCTCGTTTAGCAGATGTTTCGGCTTCTTTGAGCATTAAACTAACAGGGTCTTTAACACCATTCAATTCCGCTTTAACCATCGTGGCAAAGTATTGTGCAGTACCTTCACCAAACCATCTTTGAGATTCATGTTTTTCACGAGTTTCTTCTTGATCCCGCTCTGAGTCATTAGGATTGACACAGTAATTGGTTAAATAGTTTGAATGGGCGTGATAAAACTCGTGCAACCAGATTTGTTGAGCTGTTTTTTCATCCTGCCCAGGTGTTTTTCCCAAAAGCACTATGCGTCTATCGTAACAAGGGTCGGGTGCAGTTGCAACATCAGCGCCGCCTTCAATCCAATGGGCAATATCTTTATACCCCCATTTATTTTCTTCTGCCCGATAAGGGTCATCATTACATTCGCTTGCTTCAATCCAAGATTTAATTTTCCCAGTTAATGCTTTCAGTTCACTTGAAGAAAGAATAACTTTGTGTGTGTTAAAAGGATGATCAGGCGAGAAGTGGTCATTGACGAATCGACCCAAATCCCAGATAACACCCAATGTATCAGCCTGCCAATCAGAAAGCTTGGCAGCACCGGCTTTAGTCCATTTTTCAACGGTGGCAGTTGGGGTTTTGCTGTAATTAATAATTTCGATTGTAGGATTTCCAGCTGCTCCTGCTGAGAGTGGAATCATCATAGAAACACCAAATAAACTTAATGCCGAAATAAAGAAAAATTTCGCTTTAAGCTGTCACATTGTCAACTTCAATTTATAACTCTCTATTTAATATATAGACGCCATTATAACTCAGTAATAATATATTTGAATCATGACGACTTAAAGCATTAATTTATCTATAAATAAATCAAACTCTAGAATCTAGTTGCTTTTGTTAGTTCAAATCCGTGCCCTGCTACCCTCTAATTTTTCATGCGTGTCAAGCAATTTTATAAGCGCTTTTACTTTGACAGCTATAGTGAAAAAGGTTATGATTAACACTAATTTTTCCTCGAGGGATGTACCATGGATTTCGACTTCTCAACACTGACAGTACCCATTTTCGCGCTGCTTGCGATTGCCGTTGTTTTTATGGGTGTAAAAACGGTACCACAAGGAACAGAATATACCGTTGAGCGCTTTGGCAAATACACCAGAACTCTTAAGCCGGGACTAAATTTTATTGTGCCCTTTGTCGATCATATCGGTAACAAAATCAATATGCGTGAACAAGTTCTGGATATCGAAAAACAAAGTGTTATCTCGAAAGACAATGCCGTTGTGCAAACTGACGGGGTGGTCTTCCATCAAATAGTGGATGCTGCCAAATCCACTTACGAAGTTAACGATCTTCACAACGCTATGCGCAATCTTTGCCTCACCAATATTAGAACGGTATTGGGTGCCATGTCGTTGGATGAAATGCTGTCTAATCGCGAAGAGATTAATACTAGGTTACTCACTGTGGTCGACCAAGCCACCAATCCTTGGGGTGTCAAAGTAACACGTATCGAAATCAAAGACCTTGAGCCACCAGCGGACTTGGTCGAGGCGATGAGTCGACAAATGAAAGCCGAACGGCAAAAACGCGCCGACATTCTTGAAGCAGAAGGCCAACGTCAATCTGAAATACTCAGAGCAGAGGGCAAAAAGCAAAGCGCTATTCTTGATGCTGAAGGCCGCAAAGAGGCGGCATTTAGAGATGCAGAAGCTAGGGAAAGATTTGCTGAAGCTGAGGGAAATGCTACCCGTATGGTATCCGACGCTATCCGTGATGGCGATGTCCAAGCACTAAACTACTTTGTAGCCACCAAATACACCGAAGCTCTGCAAGCAATTGGTGCTGCTGACAATCAAAAATTAGTGTTAATGCCGCTTGAAGCGTCATCGTTAATTGGCTCACTAGCCGGAATTGGTGAGTTAACAAAAAGTATTTTCGGTAAAGATAAGGACTCGACAACATAATGGAGGTATTTTTTGCAACGATTGATTATTGGCATTGGCTCGTTTTAGGACTTGCACTTGTTATTATTGAACTATTCGCATCGTCCACTTTCTTTCTGTGGATGGGTGTTTCAGCCATTATGGTTGGCATTTTGTATAAGTTGTTTCCAAGCCTATCTTGGCAAATTCAATTACTGTTATTTTCTGGACTATCAATCTTCAGCATTTTCTTAGCTAAAAAATATTTCCCAGTTAAAACGATTGATAACGAACTCAATGTACGAGCAAAACGGCATATTGGCAACATCTATACCGTTGTCTCAAATGACGAACACGGTACCAAGATTAAAGTGGGTGACTCTTTATGGCTCGCGAAAGGCTGCGATATGCATATTGGTCAAAGGGTTAAAGTTATTGATACAGATTCAGTCACGCTCATTGTAGAGCCTGATTCAAATAACAGTTAATCAACAAATGTCCCATACTGAATGATGGGCTCATTGTGCGGCACGCCATAGATAACCATACAATGGCAATCGCTAGACGCCAACAATGACAATACCGATTGCTCATCATCGAAGAGCAATGCTTGTGTCGCTTCTATCGTCTTATCCTCACATCTAAGTTCGCCACTAACAACATAAACCAAGCCTTGATTGCCAGCAACATTCAACTCATGATTTGCATTTTGAGTCATACGCATAGATAGATAAGTGGCTTTATTTTGCAACTTGACCGGCGATTGGGCGCCGGCGATCGTTGTGATCAGGACTCCTTCGGCTCCAGAGGTTGGTAATGCTTCTGCATCAACAGATTGATAACTTGGATCAATTTTTTTTGATTTTTTAGCCAAGGTAATCCACAACTGAATGCCGCAGGTAACACCTTCCGCCTCTGGCATTTCAGAATGACTGATACCACGCCCTGCACAAAAAATTTGCGAGCCACCCTTAATAATAACCGAATCATTACCCAGGTTGTCTGTATGGCGCATAGCACCAGAAAACAAGTACGTAATAGCCTCAAACCCTCTGTGTGGATGGGTGGGAAAGCCTTGTCCTACCTCTATCTCAAAATGATCGAACAGCACAAAAGGATCGTGATTCATCCTTGCACCAGAGATAGGAAAGAGGCGGTTTACTGTAACTCCTTCTCCTTCAGCCATTTTTCTTGCTTTTAATACTTCAAACACGAGAAGTCCTAGAATTAAATAAGACCTTTGCAAAATTGATTTTGGGATGGGTTTTGGGGAAGGGTAATTTTAAAGTTTTATAAGTCATTGGTTTTAATGCCATTCCCCAGCTTAAAAATAGGGAGTTGTGGCTAAATGCCATACTGCTCTCTGTAGGCTTCAATTTTATCAATTAGGGCTGCGTCATTCTGACCCTTTAAGTAGGTGATTAAATGCGATAGATTAATAATGCTAGCAACAAAAATACCAAAGTTTTGCTCTACTTCTTGAATGGCAGAAAGTTCGCCTTTACCTTTTTCTTGTCGATCCAGCGCAACAATCACACCTTTAGTCGTCGCACCAGTGGCAGCAATAATATCTTGCGCTTCACGAATCGCAGTACCAGCAGTAATGACATCATCAATAATAAGAATGTCGCCCTCGAGTGGATGGCCAATAATATTGCCACCCTCGCCATGATCTTTATCCTCTTTACGGTTAAAACTGTAGGGCACATTTCTATTAAAACTGTCATTAAGCGCTATCGCTGTAGCCGTTGCCAATGGAATGCCTTTGTATGCAGGCCCAAAAAGTACATCAAACTGAATGCCACTGGTCTCAATCGCTTGGGCATAAAATTGTCCCAATTGCGATAAATGCTTGCCTTGGTTAAATAATCCAGCGTTAAAAAAATACGGACTAACGCGCCCAGATTTCAGCGTAAATTCACCAAATTTAAGTGCGCCGGTTTCTAACATAAAATCGACAAAATCCTTTTGATACTGTTGCATTGAATATTCCTAAACTATTAAAATGTAGAGAGGTCTCTTTTATCACCTATTGTAAAATTTGCTACTAGACAGGATAGCGCTTGTAACCAGTAATTTTAAATGTGATATTTGCAAACCTTCAGAATATGCCGCTTTACAGCGTTTTTCTTGTTAGTTTTTTTTCATATGACCTATGGGTAGGATTTCAAAAAACTGCCTCAAAAACGATGCAAACCCTCACTATCAAATTACAAATACGTGATAAAAAACACCTCAGATGAGAATTATAACGATTAATGTCAATGGCATTCGGGCCGCTGAGCGAAAAGGTTTCTTCCCTTGGCTTGAAAAACAAGATGCCGATGTTGTCTGCTTGCAAGAAATCAAAGCTCAAGAAGATCAACTGGATGAGCGCTTTTACCCCGAGGGTATGCACGTTTATTATCACAGTGCCGAGCGCAAAGGCTACAGCGGCACTGCACTTTACTGCAAAACCAAGCCAGATCGCGTTCACTTTAGCGACTGGAATGACATGAATAGCGAAGGGCGATTGATTCAAGCAGATTTTGGCGAGCTCACAGTGGCGTCGCTTTACTTGCCATCTGGTTCGAGCAAGGAAGAAAGACAGGCATTTAAAATGGAGTTTATTACTGATCGATTTTTGCCCTATTTAAAAGGACTGAAAAATAATGGCAGAAAATACATTTTCTGCGGTGATTGGAATATCGCCCACAAAAAAATTGACCTAAAAAATTGGCGTGGCAATCAAAAAAATTCAGGCTTTTTGCCAGAAGAGCGTGCTTGGCTCGATAAACTGTACGACGAAGTTGGCTATGTTGATGCATTTAGAGAAATCAACAAAGCAGAATTTGAGTACACTTGGTGGTCAAACAGAGGGCAAGCTTGGCTTAATAACACCGGTTGGCGACTGGATTATCAAGTGGTCAGTGGCAACTTAGCAGGAACAGCCACTCATTGCGAGGTTTACAAAGACGAGCGCTTCTCTGACCACTCTCCGCTAATTATTGACTACTCATTATGATAAATCTTTATGATTAAAAACGAACACATGCGCACCATTCAAAGCTTTGTCAGGCGCTCGGGCAGGCTTTCAAAAGCACAAGCGATTGGCCTTAATGAACTTTGGCCAAACTACGGTATCGAGCTTGTTGTCAATCAGATGCTTGACTTTGGTAAACTGTTTGCCACAACACAAGGCGTGGTGCTTGAGGTAGGCTTTGGCAACGGCGACAGCTTACTAGAAATGGCCATCAATCAGCCAAAAACTAACTTTTTGGGTGTTGAAGTATATGAGGCAGGCGTTGGGCGACTCATCAACGAAGCAAACAAGCATCAATTGAGTAATTTGAAAATAATTAAGGACGACGCTGTCGAAGTTTTAAAGCATCATATTGAGGACAATAGTCTTTCAAAGTTTCAATTATTTTTTCCAGATCCATGGCACAAGAAAAAGCATCATAAAAGACGCATTCTGCAAACCAGCCTACTTGACATGCTGACCAAAAAACTTAAATCGAATGCTATTGTTCATATCGCTACTGACTGGGAAAACTATGCTGAACACATCATGGACACCATGGAAGCGCACCCGCACTTTAAAAATAGCCTTGGTGACCATATATATTCACCAAGACCGGCGCATCGGCCATTAACAAAATTTGAAAATCGCGGACAGCAACTCGGCCATGGCGTTTGGGATATTATTTTTACTAATACAAAAGGAGTTTAAATGTTGTTTCCTTTATTTGTAGTCGTGACTCTTCTAGAGATCTACGTATTGGTGAGTGTCGGAGACGCAATTGGCGGCTTTTCAACAGTGCTGTTGGTGGTAATTACCGCACTGATAGGTTCTTCACTTTTAAAACACCAAGGCTGGTCAACCATGGCCAAAGCACAAAAAAGTATGGCTGAAGGAAAAACGCCTGCTTTCGAAATGATGGAAGGGGTGGTTATTCTGGTGTCCGGCGTGATGTTATTAACCCCTGGTTTTATCACAGACATAATTGGTCTTTTAGGGTTAATTCCACTATCCAGAAGGTATTTTATCAATCACATTCTCGCAAAAAATGCCGCCAAGATATTTAATCAAAGCGGTTCGGTGTTTATTCATAAAACGAACCAACAGCCTCATCAGCCTCAAAATGAGAAAAAACGAGAGAGAAAAGACGACGCTATCGAAGGTGAATTTTGGGAAGATTAAAATCGCTTGACGATTGGCTGAGCTGGCAAGAAAACCTGCACGAATCCGTTATCGATCTTGGCTTAGAAAGGATTCAAATTATCTTTAACAAGCTTTTTCCGAATGGTATGCCATTCAAAGTTATTACCGTTGGCGGCACTAACGGCAAAGGTTCAACCATTGCTTTTGTTGACAGCGTCTATGCCCAATCAGAGCATAATGTAGGACGTTTTACTTCGCCACATTTGATCAATTACAACGAGCGCTTTGCTGTTAACGGCAATATAGTCACCGACACTCAGATTATTGGTGCTTTCGAGAAAATTGAAGCCATTCGAGGAGAAACTTCTCTTACCTATTTCGAATTTTCCACTTTGGCAGCCTTGCAAATTTTTGCAGATGCTGAAATTGACATTGCCATTCTCGAGGTAGGGCTTGGCGGACGGCTAGACTCCGTCAACGTTGTTGATAATGACATTTGTGTTATCACTAATATTGCCATTGATCATACAGATTATCTGGGTGACACGCGTGAACTGATTGGTCGAGAAAAAGCAGGCATTATGCGTGCAAATAAAATTTGTATTTGTGGTGACGAAAATCCACCCAACACACTGATGGATTATGCCAAAACAATCAATGCTTTGCTTGAATTTGTCGATCAGCCATACTTTGGAAAAATCGGCTTAGAGGGCGAACATCAAAAACACAACGCTGCCGTTGCTCTAAGAGTCATTGAGACACTTCAATCTCAATTTCCAGTTTCTAACGATTTGATTCAATCTGGCTTCGAACAAGCAAGCGTTGTTGCTAGATTTCAAAAAATAATGGTAGGTGACAAACAAGTAATTCTTGACGTTGCCCATAACTCGGCAGCGGTTGACAAACTTATCGACACTCTCAAAACCTCTAATGCCAAAACAGTGGCTATTTTCTCAGCACTCGCTGATAAAAATATCGACGATATGATTGATTTGGCAAAAGATACATTCACTCATTGGTTTTTGGTGCCACTTGACGTTGAGCGCGCCATTCAAATTGAGCTTTTGCACGCAAAATTTAACACCGAGCTGACCACGACCGTTTGTCAAGATATGAACAGTGCAATTGATAATGCACTGGCTTTAGATGATATTCAAAGAGTTGTTATTTTTGGCTCATTCCACACAATTACTGATGCAACGCTAATTCTAAGAGAAAATGAAGTGCTTTTTCCTTAAAAGGTCTCTTTAGTTAGATCGCGCCCTGCCCCAAGAAACTATTGTAAAATTGGCGCTACCAGAACGGGAGATCATGGGCGATTTTTTTGACAATTTGTACAACGCTTTCAGCCTATTAGTCTGGTCAGATTGGCTCACCCTTTTGATTCTTATCTGCTTTATCGTCAGGGGCTTTATTCAAGGCCTTGCTAAAGAGATAATTAGCCTTATTTTTCTCATTTTCGCCATCATTTTTGCCTGGTTTTTCTACGAAGGACTTGCCAATACACTGTTATCAAGCCCCGATACTTCTGAGAGCAGATCCGTCTATGGTCTCGCCTTTGGTGCTATTGTTTTAGGATTCTGGCTTACCAAAAAAGCCTTATACAAGCTCACTAAAGCAGCATCCTTTATAGGCAACCCTTGTGCGCTTAACAGCTGTGTTTCAATTGCCCTTTTCCTCGGCATTATTGCTATCATTTCTTGGAATTACGTTTACGTCTTGGCTGACTTAGAAGTGGTAGAAGTTATTATTGCAAACAACGGCATTCGCACTTGGGCTTCGTTTGCCGGAATTTATGCTGTTATTTTTATCGCTGCAAGAGCACTTGTCCGTATACTGAATATTACAGTTGGTACAGAACAACCTTGTTTACTAGCGCCATTTTTCGAAAGAATTCTAAATATTTTAAGCGGGATTGACAATCTTTTAAATGCACGCAATATTGTTGGTATAAAAAATAAGCTACTTGGCGCTTTTGTTGGTCTCTTCAAAGGCGGCATCTCTGTTCTTATTATTGTTCTGGTACTTCAAAGTGTTAGTTGGGTGAGTCAGCAGTATTTCTGGATTGAAACCCAAGGCGTGCTCAGAATATTTCAAGACTGGAGTGTTGGTATAAAACCAAATTTGTCAGAGCATTTGCTTTTTGTTGAGCTTGAACCTGGCGATGAAATAATCGCTGAATATTTATTAGAGATAAAGGAATAAATTATGTGCGGTATTGTCGGAATACTTTCCACCACCAATAAAGAGGTTGGCGTCTATATCTATGACGCATTAACGATTATCCAACATCGAGGTCAGGATGCCGCAGGTATTACCACCTCGGATAAAGGTCGATTTTTTATGCGCAAAGGTAACGGCTTAGTTCGTAATGTCTTTAGAACGCGACATATGGCATTACTTAAAGGTGATATGGGCATTGGCCATGTGCGCTACCCGACCGCTGGAAGCTCATCAGGTGCTGAAGCGCAACCTTTTTATGTAAATTCGCCTTATGGTATCGCATTTGCTCACAATGGCAATCTAACAAATACCGATGCCTTAGCCAAGGAATTGTTCGAGCAAGACCGAAGACACACCAACACCAACTCCGACTCTGAAATTTTGCTCAATGTACTTGCCAGCGAGATTGACAAACGACAAAAAAGTCGAATAGATGAGGGTGATATTTTTGCTGCTGTTGGCAAGCTTCATCAAAGAGTCAAAGGTGCTTATGCCGCCATTGGCATGATTCCGGGTTATGGTATTTTTGGCTTTAGAGACCCTAAAGGCATTAGGCCTCTAATTTTAGGAGAAAGGACAACAGACAAGGGCACAAAATATATGCTTGCCTCAGAGAGTGTTGCGCTAACTGCTCTAGGTTACACCATCACACGAGATGTCGGGCCAGGAGAAGCTATTGTTATTGATAGAAAAGGTAAAATTCATGCACAACAGTGCGCCAAAAACCCTGAGTTAATGCCTTGTATTTTTGAATTCGTTTACTTTGCAAGACCCGACTCCATCATTGATAAGATATCGGTATACAAAGCACGCTTACGAATGGGGGATAGGCTCGCCGACAAAATCAAAAAAGACTGGGAAGGTGAAAACATTGATGTTGTCATGCCCATTCCAGACACTTCTCGAACAGCCGCACTGCAGCTCGCCTATGAGCTGAATGCTAAATATCGTGAAGGTTTTATTAGGAATCGCTATATTGCAAGAACATTTATCATGCCGGGCCAAAAAGAGCGAAAAAAATCTGTCCGTCAAAAGCTAAGCGCTATCGGACTTGAGTTTAAAGGCAAAAATGTCCTACTGGTTGATGACTCTATTGTTCGCGGCACTACCAGTAAAGAAATTGTACAAATGGCAAGAAGCGCTGGAGCCGCTAAAGTCTTTTTTGCCTCTGCTGCGCCAGCCGTTCGCTTTCCTAATGTTTACGGCATTGACATGTCGAGCAAAAATGAATTTATCGCGCATAACAGGAGCACTGAAGAAGTTTGCATGGCGATTGGCGCTGATCGATTGATTTATCAAAATTTAAACGACTTAATTTGGTCGGTGCAGCAAGGCAATCCTGACATTAAAACATTTGATTGCTCATGCTTTGATGGTAATTACGTCACCAAAGACATTGACAATGCTTATTTAGACAGCATTGAGGCACTGCGCTGCGATGAATCCAAGCAAAAGCTTGAAACAAACGAAAGCTCTGAAATGATTTGCAATGATGTAGAATAAGGTCGATTATTACAAGATAACTATGAAAGACAGAAAATTCGAAACCATTGCCATTAGGGAGGGTCACAGAAAAACGGCAGAGCAAGAGCACTCGCCCGCTATTTTTCTAACGTCTAGTTTTGCCTTTGATAGCGCAGAACAGGCAGCCAAGCGCTTTGCCAAGGAAGAGCCGGGCAATATTTATACACGATTTACCAATCCGACGGTTGATGCATTTCAAACCCGCTTAGCAGCACTCGAAGGTGCTGAAAGTTGTCTGGCAACATCAAGCGGCATGTCGGCTATATTTGCAACTTTGATGGCTCTGCTCAAATCAGGCGATCATATTGTTGCTTCTCGCTCTATGTTTGGCACAACAATTGTACTCCTTAACGACATTATCTCGAAATTCAATATCGAGGTGACTTTTGTCGACTTGACGGATGTCAGTATTTGGGAAAAGTCGATCCAAGAAAATACCAAGATTTTTTTGCTGGAAACACCATCCAATCCCTTGGGAGAAGTTGTCGATATTCGTGCTTTGGCGGCAATTAGTAAGAAAAACAATATCGTATTAGCAGTTGATAACGTCATTATGACGCCCGCTCTACAACAGCCACTTGCACTGGGTGCAGACTTGGTCATTCACTCTGCAACAAAATACATTGACGGACAAGGTCGATGCTTGGCTGGGGCAATTGCTGGTAACAATGAACTGCTTGAGGAAATTGCCGGCTTTATTAAGACAACAGGTCCCACTCTCAGCGCTTTTAACGCTTGGATTTTAATTAAAGGTCTTGAGACACTGTCACTCAGAATGAAAGCTCATTGTGATAATGCAAACAAGCTTGCCAATTGGTTAGTAAAGCAAGAATTTGTTGAAAAAGTCCATTATTTGGGTCTAGAGTCACACCCAAGCCATCAAGTAGCCAAATCACAACAATCTGGTTTTGGTGGAATTGTTTCCTTTGAGGTTAAAGGTGGCCAGGAAGGTGCATTTCGTCTTATCAACAATACCCAGATGCTTTCCATCACCGCAAACCTTGGCGACACCAAAAGTACGATTACCCATCCAGCAACCACCACACATGCTCGCCTAAGTGATGATGAAAGAGCACAAAGTGGTATCACTGATGGGCTGATTCGCATCTCTGCAGGACTCGAAGACATCGGTGACATTATCTCTGATTTGAAGATTTAACTTAGATTTAACATATTAATCAATTATGATAAAATTCCTGCTACAAGGGGAGTTTCAACACTTATGAAGCAAAATAGCTATTCTTATGAAGATTTAATCAGTTGCGGTAATGGTGAATTATTTGGGCCTGGTAATGCTCAACTGCCAAAACCACCAATGCTGATGTTTGACCGTATCACTGAAATCTCTGACGAAGGTGGCGAATACGGAAAAGGTGTTATTACAGCAGAGTTGGATGTCAACCCCGACTTATGGTTCTTCGAATGCCACTTTAACGAAGACCCGGTCATGCCAGGCTGTCTTGGTGTTGACGCCATGTGGCAACTGTTGGGTTTTTATTTAGGCTGGCTAGGTGGCCCCGGCAGAGGGCGCGCATTAGGTTCTGGTACCATTAAATTTACCGGCCAGGTTCTACCGACAAATAAAAAAGTTACTTACAAGATCGACCTCTCTAGAGTCATTGCAAGAAAACTCTACATGGGTGTTGCTGATGCCACTATGGAAGTTGATGGAAAAACAATTTACGAAGCCACCAACCTAAAAGTGGGTTTATTTACTGACACCTCTACTTTCTGATGAGACGCGTCGTTATCACTGGCATGGGAATTGTTTGCAGTCTTGGTAAAAACAAGGCTGAAGTGCTTGAATCACTCAAAACAGCCAAATCAGGTATTAAATTTAGTGAAAAATACGCCGAAATGGGTCTTAGGTCTCATGTGCACGGCGAAATTCCAGAAGTTAACCCAAAAGAAGTTATTGATCGAAAAATGCTTCGCTTCATGGCTGATGCCTCTATTTATAACGCCTTGGCATTAGATGAGGCCATTAAGCAATCGGGCTTAACAGAAGAACAAGTATCGAACGAACGTACTGGATTGATTACCGGCTCTGGCGGCGCCTCCAACCAAAACGTTGTTGAAGCAGCTGACATTTTAAGAGAAAAAGGCATTAAGCGTGTAGGCCCATACCGCGTACCACCGACCATGGGATCCACGACTTCAGCTTGTCTTTCAACGTTATTCAAAATTAAAGGCATTAATTATTCGATTACTTCGGCCTGTTCCACTAGTGCCCACTGCATTGGTAACGCGATGGAGCAAATCCAGATGGGTAAGCAAGATGTTGTTTTTGCTGGTGGCGGTGAAGAGCTTGACTGGTCTCTAACCATGTTATTTGATGCCATGGGAGCACTGTCTTCCAAATACAACGATACACCGGAAAAAGCCTCAAGAGCGTACGATGCTAACCGTGACGGCTTTGTTATTTCAGGCGGCGGCGGTGCATTGGTGCTTGAATCTTTAGAGCACGCTCAACAGCGAGGCGCTCATATTATTGCCGAACTCACAGGTTACGGCGCAACCTCAGATGGTTACGACATGGTCGCGCCATCAGGCGAAGGGGCAAAACGTTGTATGCAGCTAGCAACCAGTACGGTTGACGGGCCGATTGACTACATTAACGCACATGGCACTTCAACGCCTGTTGGTGATATGAGAGAACTGCAAGCCATTAAAGAAGTTTTTGGTGACAACATACCCATGGTAGGTTCAACTAAATCCCTCTCAGGACACGCGCTAGGAGCAGCAGGTGTCAACGAATCTATTTACTCACTGCTGATGCTGGAAAATGACTTTGTCGTTGAGTCGGTCAATATCGAAACACTGGACGAAGAGGCTGAAGGCGTACCAATTGTTAGAGAAACCAAACACGTTTCACTTAATCGAGTGATGTCAAACAGCTTCGGCTTCGGTGGTACCAACGCCTGCTTGGTGTTCGAAAAGTATGTTGACTAACTTAGGCTTTAAGGTCTAGCGTCAATTTCCTTACTTTCTTTCTCTGAAGGCAGCATATCCGCCTTCGAGATGCCTAGCGCCAAGATCATTGAGCTTGCTACATAAATGGACGAGTAAGTACCAACCACAACCCCAATCAGTAGCGCACCAGCAAAGCTGTGAATCACCTCACCACCCAAATAGAACAAAGCCAATAGCACGAGCAAAGTTGTTAATGAAGTCATAATTGTGCGCGATAGCGTTTGATTAAGCGCATCATTAATGATTGGCTTCGGCTCGACCTGACGGGTCGAAAGAAAGTTTTCACGAATACGATCAAAGACAACTATTGTGTCATTGAGTGAATAACCAATCACTGCCAAAATGGCCGCCAAAACGGTCAAGTCAAACTCAATTTGAAGGGCTGAAAAAATACCCAATACAATAATAACATCATGGATCAGGGCCGCAATTGAGCCCAGAGCAAAACGGTATTCGAATCTGAAAGCAACGTAAATGAGAATACCAATCAAAGCATAAAGCATCGCCAGACCACCGTCATTGGTCAACTCTTCGCCCACTTTGGGGCCTACAAACTCAACTCGACGCACATCGATGCCTTCGCCAAGCATGCGAATAATAGAGGAGCTTAATTTAGCGGATGATACTTGCTGCGGCTCAAGCTGAATCAGCACCTCGGTATCAGTACCGAAGTATTGCACATTAGTGCCTCGGTAATTTGCCTCGTTGAGTTTCCCACGTATCTCTTCAAGATTAGCAGTCTGTTGATAACCAACCTCAATTAGCGTGCCGCCGGTAAAGTCGATGCCCAGCTTAAGGCCCTGAACCGATAACGAAATAATGGACGCAACCAACAAGATGGCAGAAAATATCATTGCCCAATGTCGCTTGTTGACAAAATCTATTGTTGGCACTTTTATTGACTTTAAGCTCATATCGCTAACTCCTCGACATCCTTCCCGCCATAAGTCAAATTAATGATTGCGCGCGAGACAACAATCGCTGTGAACATCGAAGTGATAATGCCAATTGACAAAGTTATCGCAAAACCTTTAATTGCACCCGTGCCGAAGCTAAATAAAACAATTGAAGCGATTAAGGTAGTGATGTTTGCATCAGCAATGGTTAATAGGGCTTTTTCATAGCCGGCAGAAATAGCTTTTTGTATATTACGGGTCGATTTTAACTCTTCCTTGATTCGCTCGAAAATAAGCACGTTAGCATCAACTGCCATACCAACAGTTAGCACAATACCGGCAATACCTGGTAGCGTCAATGTCGCCTGAATTAATGACAGCACGGCAACAATGGTCACCAGATTCAACGTCAGCGCTACATTGGCAACTAGACCAAAAACGCGGTAACGCCAAGCCATGAAAACTAAAACTAAAGCAAAGCCCACTAAGACAGACAAAAAGCCCTTGGCAATATTATCAGCACCCAAACTTGGTCCTATTGTGCGCTCCTCAATAATTTCGATTGGCGCAGAAAGAGAGCCGGCTCTGAGTAGTAAGGCAAGATTTCTCGCCGCTCGAGCACTCTCCATACCAGTGACTTGGAAACGATTGGAAAAAGTACCCTGAATCGTCGCAGCATTGATAACGTCTTGCGTTTTTGTGCGAATCTTTACCATTTCACCATTTTCAACAATGGTTTCAACCTTGTTTTCGATATAAACCACCGCCATACGGTGATTTAAAAACTCTTTGGTCGTTTCTAACATCGAACGACCACCTGCATTATCAAGTTGGATATTTACCATAGGCGCATTATTCTGATCAATACCTGAAGAGGCACCAGTAATATTTTCTCCAGTTGCAATAACAGAGCTTTTAAGTAGCAATGGTCTGCCACTTTTGAAGTAATACAACTTTGAGCCGACAGGCACTTTTCCACTATTCACCGCCAATTGAGGGTCATTCTTCTCATCAACCAACCTGAATTCAATGGTTGCAACAGCGCCTAAAATTTCTTTTGCTCGAGCAGTGTCTTGCACACCAGGCAATTGCACCACAATACGCTCTGAGCCTTGTTGCTGGATAATAGGTTCGGCTACACCCAACTCGTTTACACGATTACGCAATGTTGTTATGTTTTGCTGTAAAGCACTTGATTTTGAGACTTTTATTGCCGCCGGCGTTATTTCTAAACTAAGCTGAAGCTCAGATTCGCTGCCCTCAACAATTTTCAAGTCAAGTAACTCATCTTTTATCAATCTCTTGCCCTGTTGCTTTGATTCCTCAGATTTAAAGGTAACAAGCAAACTATTGCCTTCTTTGCGGATACTTCTATACAAGCGATCCTCACGCAGGAGTGGTCTCAATTCGTTGTAATAACGGTCAATCGACATTGCCACAACAGCCTCCATATCAACTTCAAGCAAGAAGTGGACGCCGCCCCTCAAGTCCAAACCTAGTGACATCGCACGGCCACCTAAGTCCGACAGCCACTGTGGCACGGAGGGTGCCAGATTAAGTGCAACAACATAATTGCGAGTCAGTGAAGTTTTAAGAAGGGTTTTAGTTGAGAGTTGCGACTGAGAATCTTCAAAACGAATCAAAATACGGTTGTCTGCCAAACCAATCGACTTATAGTCAACTGCATTACTTGTCAGTACTGTCTCAACCTTGGCTAAATCTTGCTCGCTAATACTGGCATCGCCAGCTTGCGAGATTTGGATGGCCAAATCAGAGCCATAAATATTAGGCAGTGCGTACAGTGCAGATAATAAAAGGAAAGAAGCAATTAATGCATTTTTCCAGCCAGAATAATGATTCATTTTAGTTTTCTTTAGTCTTAAGATTTCACGGTGCCTTTAGGCATCTTAGTGTTAACGCCTTGTTTTTGCACCTTAACAGTAACACCAGAAGCAATCTCTAGATCTATAAAAGTCTCATCAACAGAAGTTATTTTTCCAACGATACCGCCGTTGGTTACCACTTCATCGCCTTTTTTCAATTCACTCAAAACCTTTTTATGGTCTTTAGCTCGCTTTTGCTGTGGCCTGATGAGTAAAAAATACATCAAAGCAAACATGCCTACCAAGATTAATATTTGTGAATCCATTGTTATTCTCCAAAAAAAGTTAAGTCGATCATTTTATAGCAGTTAAGCCACCCATGTAGCCCTGTAATACCTCAGGAATGGCAATACTGCCATCAGCTTGTTGGTAGTTTTCAATCACTGCAACCAGTGTGCGCCCCACCGCTAAGCCCGAACCATTGAGGGTGTGCAATAGCTCGGTGTTATTGGTTTCTGGGTTTTTCCACCTCAGCTGCATGCGTCTCGCTTGAAAATCCTCAAAACAAGAGCATGACGAAATTTCACGATAAGCAGACTGACCTGGCAGCCATACTTCAAGATCATAAGTTTTTGCTGAAGAAAAACCTAAATCACCTGTACACAAAATCACTTTACGGTAAGGCAACCCTAATGCTCGCAAAATTCCTTCGGCATGAGAGGTTAATTGCTCTAATACTTCGTAAGAAGATTCTGGTTTTGAGATTTGTACCAATTCCACTTTCTCAAACTGGTGCTGACGAATTAAGCCTCTGGTGTCACGACCGTAAGCGCCCGCTTCTGAGCGGAAGCAAGGTGTGTGCGCAACAAACTTTAGTGGCAAATCCGATTCCTTGATAATCGAGTCACGCACCATATTGGTTACAGGCACCTCAGCTGTTGGAATAAGGTAAAGTGATTTTGCCTCACCCTCTTCACCCCTAAGGCTAGTTTTAAACAAATCTGCCTCAAATTTTGGCAATTGACCTGTGCCAGTTAGTGAATCTGCATTGACTAAGTACGGCACATAAGTTTCAGTGTAACCATTCACCTCAACGTGTTGGTCTAGCATGAATTGCGTCAGCGCTCGCTGCAACTTTGCCAACTTTCCCGTCATCACAACAAATCGTGTGCCTGAAATCTTTGCTGCCGTAGCAAAGTCTAGGCCAAGTTTTTCGCCTAAATCAACGTGGTCTTTCACCTCAAAATCATATTCACCAGGTTCGCCCCATGTTGACACCTCAATATTATCATCCTCACTATCGCCGTGTGGCACCGAAGGGTGTGGGATATTGGGCATTGACATCGCAATGTCATCAATTTGGTTTTGGATTTTTTGCAATTCAGCCTTGCCGTCTTCCAATCGTGAGCCTAAATTTGAAACTTCATCCAAAAGTGGCTTTATATCTTCACCCGCTGCTTTCGCCTGGCCAATGGCCTTTGATCGGGTATTACGTAAATTCTGTAATTCTTGAGTTTCAATCTGGGCAACCTTTCTCTTTGCCTCAAGCGCCTTAAATGCTTCTACATCAAAGCTGTAATCTCTTCTATTGAGTTGCTCTACAACATGATCAAGATTCTCTCTTAATTGCTTACTTGCTAACATTTACTGACGCTCAGCGCTACTGAAAAACTTAAAGCAGAGATTATACTATGCCCACCTCGATTGAAGGCGCTGATACACCCCTAAAACCAACCTCTAAAAGACGCTAAATACATCTACCATCTTCAATCCTTTAATGGCAAATCTGGTGTTTATTTTCCAATTGGTAACTCTGTGGTGTGCTTTACCTCGGTAATGCCCACATGACTTTGTGCTTCCAAGATATGGGGGAGTCTAAGTAAGCGCTTGCGTAAAAATTGCTCATAACTTTGAATGTCTTTAGTGACAATACGAAGCGAATAGTCTACTCCGCCTGTAATCGTCCAGCATTCTACAACCTCGGGAAAGCTTACAACAGCTTCTTCAAATTCACTCAGCCCTTTGGGATCTCACTATCAAATCTAAAACGGTTTATGCAAAGGCCTTATAGGAAATAAGTTTAAAGTGATTGGCTGGAATTGATTATGCTTATTACAGCGTCTTATTGATAATTATTAGATAATTAATTTAAATAATTAAATTTTATTAGATTGATAATGCTTTGTTTATCAAATTATGTGCAGTAATCATTTATTAATACCCTTGAATACGGGTTAAAACTGGTATTTAACCTCCATTTGAACGCGTTGATAGCCGTCAAGTAATGCAAAGGCACGGTTCAATTTAGCATCTGCATGTATTGCCTTAGCTGATGCTTGCCACTGATCATTGATATCCCAATTTAATCCAATTGTCAGTAACGATAAATCACCATCTGCGACAATAATATTTAATACATCCCAACTCCAATCTGTGTTCTCGAATTCATCACTGACACTGGCTATATAATTAAAATTAGTTCGGCTTGTGCTGACATTGGCAAGTAAACCAGGGGTTAAATAATCATCCGCAAAATCCAGCCAGTATTGTGAGCTAATTGCTAACAACCATTGACGATCGCCCCCACCAATGTCAAGTGCTAAATTCCAGTCGAGCCTGTCTACCTTCAGCAGCTGGCTCGAATTATTGTGTTCGAGATTGTGCTTATAAGCAACATCAAATTTCAATAAATGGTTGCCCAGCACCTTATTCATGCTAAAACCCAGCAACTGGTAGCCCTTGGCATAACTTACACTATTAGCAATATCTTTAACTGCGCCATTGGGAATCAAGTGTGCAGCATATACTGCTATATCACCACCTTCTTGGTTAATGCCATAGCGAATACCGATCTCTCGATGCGAGCCGTCAATCAAAGAAATACCAGTGACCTTGGTAATCTCAGGATTCGGGTTATAAAAGACACTCAACTCTCTGTCGGGCCAATACCTCGTTGCACTAATAAGCCATTGCGAGGTTTGTGACGGATCGGTTAAGCCGCCGCTTGGATTGATTACATCCAATGCTCCGCCCTCTAGCTCTCCCCAACCGATGGTGTACTTACCAAGCTTGGTGCTCCAAACACCCGAACTGTATTGCAAAAAGCCACGCTCAATTTCAAAATCACTCACTTTAGTCGAGTGTTTGCTGTCTTCGTGCCAGTAGTATTTGCCTTTTAACTCAATTTCTCCATAGCTCGATTGCCCTAGCGAACCGCTAGCCCCAAGGGTTAACTCACTTCTCTGGCGAGTTGTGTTCCAATCATTTGCTGGATTCACTCCCCATTTCTGCGATTGTTGAATGGTGAGCCAAGGAAAAAGGGCTCCGCTATCCTGCTCTTCTAAGGCAAAAGTATCGTCATCATCACTCCACTCGTCAAACGATTGATCCATATCATCGGCAAATAAATCGTCTGCCAAAAGTGATTCGTTCGCTAAAAGTGCTGTGCTGTTGAGAACATTGAATGCCAAAGCAATGCAGAGAAAGCGAAGATATTTAGCCATACAAACCCAATTATTATTGAGCCTGCTGACGCAGATTGTTTAAGAATTGTTCACGGAATGCTTGATCTGTTAAGGCTCTTTGTGTCAAGAATGATTCATCAATATCCATGTCAAAGCTAATCGCTTCCAGTTTCATATTGGTCAGCCTTTGGCTGACTGAATTCATAAAAGTCAAACTACGACCCATCCAGATGTTGTTGATTTTCTGCACCTTGCCGACCTCGATACGCTTGATTGGATTATCGTGTTTATCAAACATTTGCGCCTTGAGAACAATAAAACGCTCTAGGTCTATCCAACGCCGTGTTTTGCCATAACTGCTCTTATTGATTCGATGCGCTTTTGGCCTAGACTCAATCACCGCAACCTGTCTGCCTCGATACTCACCTTGCTCCAACAATTCATAAGTGTAATCATCCAACTTGCCAGTTTCTTGATCCTCTGTGGTTATTTCGGTGCCAAATAAACTAGCGGATTCAGTATCCTCATCATCGCTGTTTCTAACACTGATGCGCTTTACTTTACCGAGCGCAGAAAGATACAACCATGTTTCGTTATCTCGCTCACTGTCTTCGTAGGTATAAGTCAACATACCGATGCCTCGTTCACTCGCTGGCTCTAACAAGATAGCAATTGATTTTGTATCTTTATTATCGACACCGGTGTTAATTTGGGCACTTTCAACCAATTTTATACGGGCCTTTTCAACGCATTTTATTTTGCCATTTTTAATGCCAAACTTACAGGTAGTGAGTTTCATGCGAGTGAAAGCAGAATTCGTTGTTTTGCGCTGACTCTCATCAACTCGTTCAACAATTTCTCTGGCACTCAATTCGGTTTGAGCAACAATGTCTGTACTAATAACACTTAAAAACGTTGCCAATAAAATAGTACACAAGAAATAAGAGGTGCTTTTTGGGTATAGGGTTGTCATGACTAAGCCTCGTTAAAATTCAAATTATCATCAACATTTTTCTCGCCAAACCTTGGTTTGAAAATCATAATCAAGGCAGGGAAAAACAACAAGTCACAAAGTAAAGCGACAAAAATTGCAAGAGAGCCAAAGGTGCCGATTTTCACTAAGCCTAAATGGTCGCTAAAGCTTAACATAAAGAAGCCACAAGCTAAAATTAACGTTGTAAATGTAACCGCCTGACCCACCTCTTTAATCGCATCTATCAGCGCGGTCTTCATACTATTGGTAGCCACCAGTGCCATTCGATAATGACTAATAAAGTGAATGGTATCGTCCACAGCAATACCAATAATGAGCGGTGCAATAATCAAAGTATCGGTATCCAGTGGAATGTCTAATAACCCCATTAACCCAAAGGCCAGAGTCGCCGGAATCAGGTTTGGAATAATCGACATTACGCCTGCTTGAAGCGAGCCCAAAGTCAACATCAACAGCGCACTAATAACAACAGCTGCAATCGCCAAACTTCTAAACTGGGAATGGCTAAGGTCATCAGCCATCTTCATAATCAGTGCAAAGGAACCTGTCATTTGCACTTGCATCTCTGGATAGCGGTTTTTCAATACGGCAAAAGCGCTGTCAATATCACGCTGTATATCGTCAAAGAATACTGCGTATTCGGCTGATCCGGCGTTTTTTAGTTGCACACTGATATGACTCTTAGAATAATCATCACTGACCAGAGCTCGGCGCTCTTCAGCATTAGCACTATTGAATAGATACAACAACTGAGAGACCATAACACTGTCATCAGGAATACTGCGATATCGCTCATCTCCCTGCATAATAGCGTGAGTTTCCTTGACTAAATCCGCTAACGAATTAGAGCGAATAATATAATCACCATAATTTTGTTTCAGTGTTACTTGCAGGTCACTCATTGCACTTAAAACCTCAGGGTCCATCATCGCATCTGATTCGCCCATTTTGATCATAATCAACATATTACCAGAGCCCATCATATGCTCATCAACAATATCGTAAGCGGCACGAATCGGCACATCTTCGGAAAATATTTCCACCAAATTAGAATCAATTTTTACTTGCGACGCACCATAAACACAGGCTGCAAAAATGCCAACAAAAACAACCACAATAGTGTGACGACGACGCTCCACAAATGCCGGAATTTTATCGAGTAAGGGTTGAAGCCACTCTGCGCTCAATAACCAAACCAATCCAAGCTTTCTGGCAATCAATTGTAGCGGCTTTATAAGCAAACACAGCAAGTGAGTTGCGCCATTTATAAGTCGCCTTATTTGACCAAAAACACCTTTTGATTGCTGTTTTTGTGGCTTTGCAATAGGCATGGGATGCCAATAATCCAATAATACTGGTAACAGGTAGATGGTGTAAAAAAAAGCCATCAACACGCCCGCAGCAGAGGACAAGCCAAAATTGGCAAATTGCGCCATTCCTGTTACTGCTAGGGACGCCATGCCCGCCATTGTTGTAATTGTGGTCAGTAAGATTGGCACACCCGTTTTTGCGTAGGCATGGCTCAATGCCTCCTCATGCGCTTCACCCTCACGGCGAAAAAACATGTAGCTACTCATTACATGCACACAATCGGCAATACCGACAGCAACCACCAACATCCCCGTTAAAGCAATGAGTGTTGAAGAGGTGATGTTTAACCAACCAAATCCACCAATCACAAACAGCACACTCATGCCAATCGCCAATTGTGGCAATACCACTGCTGATGCTGATTTGAACAATGTCCATAACAACAAATTAATCACCACTACCATGCCAATCAGTAAAAGGCCGGCGTGAATCATAGTGTCCCATGCTAGCTCCGTCATCGCAGCAGTGCCAATTGGGTAAAAATCAAATTGTTCAAGGAAATAATCTTGTTTATAAATATTTGATACAGCGGGCATAAAGGCTAGATAAACGCTTGGGTCAAGCTCCTTAAACTTAACTTTCTCTACGATAGCAGATTCATCCAGTGCAGCATCAAAGTCATCAAAATCGCCCGCTAAACTATCCTCTGCGAGAAGCGAATCACTTTGATTCTCTTTTGCGATTATTGGAATGGTGCCAAAATCAGTGGTAATGGAAAGCGCACCAAATCGATGATCTTTAGAGAACATAAATAAAGGCAACATACTCTGAGCATCTGCCAACGCTTTAATCTGATTTAAATCTTGCTGATTACTTGGAATATCTCTTGGCACTAAGAGTGGCGCACTGAGTGTATCGCCTTCACTTTGTTGAATGCGGATATTCGTGAGCGATTGCACGCGTTTAATACGCCCAAGAATTTCAACTTGTTCGAGCGTCAAACCGTATTTATCCATTGAAATTTTCGGATCAATCTCAGCAGCATTATCTAGCGCATCGGTCAATTGCGAAATGAGCGTCAGCGATTTATTCGAGAAAACATCACCGTCTTTGGCTTCGTAGACAATAAAGAGACCATCGTCACTGCCAAATTGTTGACGAAACTCATCCAATGCCTCAAGCGCGGGATCGCCTTTTTCAAACCACGATTCGATGGAAAAGTCGAGACTAAAACGATTGGCACCAAACCCCATAAAAACAGTTGAGAGTAATGCCAAAATTAATACAATTTTGCTATGAGGTCTGAGCTTTCCAGGCACCGTAGCAAAGTATCGATTAAGCGCTAAGAGAATATTTTTCATGTGTTATTCACTACTGAAGTGTCACAATTACAAACACTTATTCTATCAGCTTTTGAAGAATATATGCAGACTAAAATGATAGGTTATTTTAGAAAATATCCAAAATAATACCCCAGGGCAGTTTCTCTTGCCTTTCGGCAATTCACCTCCTTGAAATGGAAAAATAAAAGTCAAAATCAGACAATAAATAGCCAAAATTCTTCTATTTTTAGCTCAAAAATAACTTTTTTTTGAACATTTTGATCGCTTTATTGTGGTTTTATTGTGGTTTTTAGCGCCACTCAGAGAAATTTACGATTTTTTGCATATGGACGCTGTCACTGTCAAATATTAGCAAAAAGACCAACAATCAATTTTTTACAAACGCTACATATACTTATAGAAATAATAAACGGTTAAAAAGCAACCAAAGGCAATAACGACTCTTCGCAGATATTTTGCAGACAAACTTTTGGCAAGTCGCGCACCCAAAAAACCGCCTATTATTGCGCCAGAAAAGGCCACTAATGTGAATGGCCAATGGACTATTCCAGAGAATGAGAAAATAATAAATGCAGCAAATGATATTACTGCGCCCAGTAAATTTTTCAGAGCATTATTTAAATGTATGTCATTAAAACCCGTCAGTTGTAAGCTTGCCATTAATATAATGCCCAGCCCACCTCCAAAAAAACCGCCATACAACGCCGCTACAAATTCAAACATCCGAGTCATAATCGATGGCTTTATTTGCTCTGTGCCACCAGAAGGTGTAAACAATATCTTAAGTTTTCCGCCAAACATGAACAACAATGTTGCTAGCAATATAAGATAGGGAATCATCTTTTCAAATGCCGCATTACCAGTATAAAACAGCAGAATTGCGCCCATAACCCCCGCAACAAACGAAATGAAAATGGTTGTTTTGATTTCGCCAGCATGCGCCATAAGTTGCTTACGATAATTAATAACCGCCATGACATTGCCTGGCCATACGGCAATAGAGTTTGAGGCATTGGCAACAATGGGTGGGATGCCTGTCGCTAAAAATACAGGAAAGCTAAAAAAAGTACCGCCTCCAGCAACGGCATTACACATTCCAGCCGCTATTCCAGCAATAAATAACATTAGTAGTGTCAGTATTTCCATTAAATGCACAACCCAGAAGTTATCATTTTATCTCCAGAATTTCTTCCAAAAGCTCATAAAGAATGCACTATACCCTAAACATCAAATTGATTAAAAAAGGATGTGCTGGATAGAAATTGCCAAAAAGCACTCTAGTAAAAACTTTGCAACAATTAAAAAGAATAAATTGCAAGAATATAGTGTTAATTATAAAAATAACTTGACAAACATTCTTCAAAAGCGTACTGTCACACCTGCATGGGATTTTCATCAGAAGTGCATTTTGACTTTTTTTTTTTTGAAAAGCGCACATAATGGCAGCAATGTCCATCCCCCCCCTGTAGTACGTGTTCTGTTGCCTATTTTTTTGTTTTTTTTAACAGTTAAATAAGGAGATTTACATGAGTATGGATCGAAGAAAATTTCTTAAAACCGCAGCCGTCGCCGGTGGTGTCGCTGCTGCATCTACTTTTCCCACACCCGCACTTGCTTCGGGCAATATGGAAATCACTATGGTGGCTACTTGGGGTAGGGACTTCCCTGGACTAGGTACTGGCGCGCAACGCTTTGCTGCAAACCTAGAAGCAATGACCGATGGTCGAATGAAAGTCAATTACTTTGCCGCCAATGAGCGCGTCAAAGCCTTTGACTCTTTTGACGAGGTCGCTTCAGGTAATGCGCAAATCTATCACGCAGCTGATTACTACTGGAAAGGCAAGCATCCCGCTTGGGCCTATTTCACGGCAGTGCCTTTTGGCTTAACCTACACTGAAATCAACGCCTGGATTCATTTTGGCGGCGGTCAAGAATTGTGGGATGAGTTAGCAGCTGGTTATGGCCTCAAATGCCTACCTTGTGGCAACACGGGTGTGCAAATGGGTGGCTGGTTCCGCAAGGAAATTAATTCCGTTGATGACCTTAAGGGTCTGAAAATGAGGATTCCTGGACTTGGTGGCGACGTCATGGCTAAATTAGGTGTCTCACCTATTTCAGTACCCGGTGGTCAAATTTATGAGAATTTGATTTCCGGCGCAATTGATGCCACAGAATGGGTAGGACCGTATAACGACTATTTGATGAAATTCTATGAAGCCGCCAAGTACTACTACTACCCAGGTATGCATGAGCCAGGCTCTATGCTGTCTTGCGGTATGAATCTTGAGTGGTGGGAAAATCTCACTGACGCTGATCAAGCAATTATTAAAGCCGCCGCTGGCCAGGAAAATGTGCTTATGATATCTGAGTACAACGCCAACAACGGCGCCTACCTTGAAAAGCTGGTGTCAGAGCAAGGGGTGAAACTCCGTAGGTTTAGCGATGACATCTACGACTCGTTTGCCGAAGCTTCAGAGGAAGTGTTCGCCGAAGTTCGAGATCACTCTGACCTGGCTGCTCGTGTTCACGCAAGCTTTGCAGAAGCACGCACGTCGCTTGGTGCTTGGGCTAAGATCTCAGATCAGGCCTACGTCGAACAGCGTAACCGCGCACTTGGAGTCTAATACTCTAACTTAAGCACTTTTCATCTAAAAGAGCGGCATCTTAGGGCGCCGCTCTTTTTTAAGGTCTGGCTATTATTTTCAGCATAGGATTTAGACCTCGCTCACAACCTAGTGAAGCGACCGCTCAATTCATGATATGATGCTTGGTAAGTGTCTCGTCCCTCTCACTGAGTAAAGGAACGCCAATAGCAATCACTATCACTATGACATCATCAGCAAACCATCTCAGTGAATCCAACACTCGGCCATTGACAGCGCCCAGTGAACTGAACAACAAATCATCCACAACACCTATCTACCGAATATTAGCAGCATCGATGATAGGGTATGTCATTGTTTTTATACTCAACAATTACCTTATTTTTTTTAGGGGTTGGCCGGGACCTGTTAATTTCCTTAAACACCAGCAATGGCTTGGATTCTCCCCTTTGCGCAATCCACTCGAAAGTGCCGCCCTTTCTCTCGGATGGATTCAGTTTTTGATGTTATTTGGGGTACTGGCTATAACTGCTCTTTGGGTTTTTAAGACCCATCAGCGTCAGTTAAGGGATGACGCCAAACTCTGGTCCAATTTCGCTGCCTACATTATTCGTACGGCGTTTTGGGCCATTCTGTTTATTGGCCTCATCGATGTGATTATCTCTTTTCTAAGGGTCGAAAATTACTTAGAAATCTTTGTCGGTGATGAGCTGACAAAACAGCTGGGTCGTTCGAGTTTCCGTGGCACTTACGTCCTTTATCCAATGTTTATTGTTGGCGGCATCATCGCTTATTTTTCCAAGGGGCTGGATTTTATCTGGCTCGCATTATTGGTTGTCATCGCCGAATTTCTCATCGTCATTGGGCGCTTTATCTTTTCCTACGAGCAGGCTTTTATGGGTGATCTAGTGCGCTTCTATTACGCCGCCCTGTTTCTGTTTGCCAGCTCTTACGCCTTGGTATCTGGAGGCCATGTTCGTGTTGACGTGCTCTATGCATCCTTCAGCAAACGCAAAAAATCCATCACCAACATTGTTGGCTGCCTCATCTTGGGCTTGCCTTTGTGCTGGACAATTCTACTCACAGGGATGTGGACTCGAGGCAGCAGCCTCAACGGACCCATTTTGACATTTGAGGGCTACCAACAGGGTTATGGCATGTACGTCAAATATATTATGGTGGGCTTTCTCATTATTTATGCCGTGAGTATGCTGGTTCAGTTTGTCGGCTATATGTTAGACAATATTGCAAACCTACGCGGTGAAGAAGGGGATACATATCCGCTCAAGGAAATAGTAGAGTACGAAGGGCAGAATGACTGAATCAGCTATGCATACAGGGACACAATGAATAGATTACTAAAAAACGACTTCTCATAATTATGGAAACTTATTTTCTAATTCTACTTGTGCTGATGATGATGGGTGCGCTCATCTCTGGGTTTCCTGTAGCCTTCTCGCTGCCGGGCTCTTCTATTCTGACAATTGGCATAGCAGCTTTTGCCGGCTATATTTTTGCTGGTGACATTAGTGCCTATTTTATCCATGGTGGGCCGGTGGAATGGCTCAACGCCGGGGTAACGAATTTCCGTAGCCTTTATTGGGATGTTGAGAGAGATACACTGATTGCAGTACCGCTGTTTATTTTTATGGGTATTATGCTGCAGCGTTCAAAAATAGCTGAAGACCTACTAGTGGCTATGGCACAGCTTTTTGGACCGGTTCCCGGCGGACTTGGCATATCGGTTGTCTTTGTTGGCGCACTTTTAGCAGCCACAACCGGCATCGTCGGCGCCACTGTAATTGCAATGGGATTGATTTCATTGCCAGCAATGTTAAAGAACAACTACTCTAAACCATTGGCTTCCGGCATCATTTGTGCCTCAGGAACACTGGGGCAAATTATCCCGCCTTCAATTGTTCTCATTCTTCTCGCCGACCAATTATCAAATGCTTCTGATATTGCCAGTACAAGCAGAGCAGCCCAGTACAAAGAAGCGACCGGCGAGTTTGTTATGCCCTCTGCCCTTGACGTGACTTCAACCAGTGCCGGTGATATGTTTATGGGTGCCTTTATCCCAGGGCTGATCCTCGTCGGCTTATACATGCTCTATATTCTGATCTACGCCTTAATTAAGCCAGAAGTTGCCCCTACTGTTGAGCATCAAGGCAAATATAACATGAAGTTTTTCATCCACATTTCACTTTCTCTGGTGCCGCCACTGCTGCTGATTTTTACAGTACTTGGCTCAATCATTTTAGGGGTTGCGACGGTTAATCAGGCCGGCTCTATCGGTGCCGTCGGCGCTATGATCATGGGCGGCTATCGCCTCTACCCCGGCAAAAAAACCACTTACTTACCGGCTATTCTTGCAATCGGAGCGACAATAGTTATTGCCATTATTCTCAATTATTATGACCCCAATGTTAAAAACATACAAACCACGAGTGATGTCATTGGTGTAACACTAGCGACTGTTGCGGTGTTGGTTCTGCTTGTTGGTGTTTTTTGGAGTGGCTGGCGCATCTTCAAGATAGATGATACCTTACGCGGCGTCATGCTCGAAACAGCCAAAACAACATCGATGGTTTTCATCATTCTTATTGGTGCAGCGATGCTAACCTCGGCCTTCAGGGGCTTTGGAGGGGAAATACTGGTAAAGGAATTTTTAACAAGCCTTGACGGCGGCTTCTGGGCGCAATTTATCGTCGTTATGGCGGTTATTTTCTTCCTTGGATTTTTCTTAGATTTTATTGAGATCGCTGTCGTTGTTGTGCCTATTGTTGCACCGATTTTGCTAGCCGAACCCTCAGCTAACATAACCGCCGTTTGGCTCGGTGTAATGATTGGCATGAACATGCAAACTTCCTTTCTTACGCCACCCTTTGGTTTTTCGTTGTTCTATTTGCGGAGCGTAGCACCCCCAAGCGTTAAAACGCAACACATTTATCGCGGTGTAGTTGCCTTCATTATCCTACAATTGGCGGGTTTGACTATTGCCGGCTATTATCCAGCCTTGGTGAATTATCTACCAAAACTCATCTATTTTACTTCCGATAACGCGCCGCCACCTATTAATCCTAAGTTTCAATCTTGCTTAGAAGAGCATGTCTTCGATATTTATGCAAATGAGGTTGATGTACTACGCTCCAGTGTCGCAACTGCTCAGTCGCTGAATGTTAGCTATCTTCCTATAAGACTACAAGATCGGTTTGCAGAAACTCATCAGAGAGTATTGGCAACCTATGCCTTAATTGACACTATCTACTCAAGCGAAAGAGATCTTGCTGCATTTGTTATTGACTACCGCCCACTTCATGAAGATGTGCGCCTGCTGCACAGGAAAATTAAATTTATTAATCGTGATATTGAGGTTGAGCAAAGGAAGATTCGCCAACGCAACCGTGATGGCGAAACTGTCAGTGAGAGCATTACCAAGATGAATAATCATATCACTGATTTAGAGGTTCGGAAATTTGACTTAGAAAGTCAAATTCCAAGTCGCTGGCAAGCCGAACGTGAAAAGTACCTCGCCTTCGCAAATGCCGAAGACAAAGCACGTAAGCTTTATCGCCGCAATGCTGACGAGGCTTATGAGCCGCTCGTAGAATTACAGAAATTAATTAACCTACATGAAGCTCTTGCAGCAATTGAGGTGGATCTCATCGACCTTAGAAAAATAATTGCCAATGATAATGCTGACGAGGCGATGGCAAAAATAAAGCTTGTTGAAAGACGCCTGGGTAATGTCTCAGGCACCAGCGCTATTAAGTCTAATATTTATAAGGCAAGACGTACCTTTAAGAAAAATCCGGACAGAGAAAAAGCGAGTCAGTTACTTGAACAAGCGCTTGTATTATTTGCAGAGGAAGTGACTTGGCGACAAAGAGCCGCAGTTGAGCTACTACCAGGACTGAACCAATATGAAAGCGCCCTCAGAAGCAACGTTGGCGCCAGAATGCAAGAGAAGCTTAGCGAAGAGCAAGCGAAATACATCGCCAGCTGTTTGGCAGTTCATAAGGATATTTCATTGGCATTCTAAGACTAATCCTCATTCATCACTGTAAGTGAAAATAAGCTGGTTTGGTTTCCAGACGAGCATCATCCACATGCTTGCCCACAGTGAAATGATAAAGACTTTGCCATTCAGTCCCCTTGATGCCAAGTATTTTGTGCATTTCGTCATCAAAGAAACAGCCGATACCGGTGGCTCGCAGATCTTGGGCTTCCGATTCTAGGTAAAGCACCTGCCCCACCAATCCTGTTTCCCAGAAGAGTCTAGGATAGTATGACGGGTCCTGTCTAATAACAGAATCAAAGTGGGCAAGCATACCAAGAGAATAGGCACTATCACCGGCAATGGCCTGATTACAACTAAGCAATTGTGCGTCAGCCCTGAAATCGCCTTTTTGCAAACAATACAAAGGCAAGTCTGGCGTTACTTGGTGCCAGTCAAAATTCGAATGCATAAGATTTTTCAAAGATTCAATATTCTCGGAATTTCGAACCAAGATGTACAGTCCCGAATCAAGACCATCCACGGCATGAACAAATATCGCAAGATGAACTTGAGCTTCATAGGGAAGCACATCAAAGGGACAACCATTCGATGGTAGAGTTTTCTCCAAAGTGTGACTAAAATCAGCCAAATCTGTACGGCTGGTATTCTGGTCATAGTTTTGTGCGCTGCGCCTTCTTCTAATAATTCCTTCAGCTGTGAATGCAGAAGTGAAGGCGCCGTCATCAGGATTTGAAGAGTTAGGCGTTTGCAGAACAATGGTGTCGTTTATCTGACTTGCCTTCTGCACCTTGTCGATGATGCCCCATTCAACATGCTTTTCACTAAGGCGATTTGGTGGGTGGGTGTATATAGGATTTTCTTGAGAATCAAACCATTCCAAAATTACCTTTGAGTCTTGCTGTTTGCCCTCAACCCAACAAAGGCACTCGACATGCTCTGCCTCTCCGTCCGCCCAGTGCAATTGATCAAAGCCCAAGAATCGCTCTAGCCTCTTCGCCGAAATCTTTGGAATTAAGCTCATCTTCCAGCCGTTTAAATTACAGGCAAAACGCAAAGCACCCAGAGCATGACCCAAATCGTGCTGGCAATAGCGAAAAGCTCGTTCGCCATACTTCCAAGCCTCGCGCCAAGGAATGCTCGTTAAAATGATGCCAAAACCCCCATAACTCCCAAGCCAACCTACCTGGCCCCGATCAAAAAGCGCCCTTTCTTCAAGAACGTGTAGATAAGGGTTGTAGTGAGTGACGCAAGCTTTTTGTTGAGGAAAATCAGGCAATAGCAAGTAGCATTCGGTTGGGTGTAGATTGCCGCTGGAAGGGTTCATTCTCAGCGCCCATTCAGAAGCACCGTATTTCTTCCAAGCCGAAAGCCCCATACTAAGTTCTAACATACTGGCAATGGATTCAATAGAAATCGAATCTCGACTACTCTTGGGTTGGTAAAGTGACGAATAAGGCAGCTCTCGATCCTTGTCGATTAAAGGCAGTTGAATTTGAGGTGCGCCATCAAACAATCGATAAGGTAGCGGCTGATTATCCCAATCCAAGTATCCAGGAGAGCGAGCATAGCGGTGCAGCTGATGCTTGGTTTGCTGGTGATAGTCTTTGACTATTCCATATTTCTTTGATTGATCGATACTCATTCTAGTAAGTCGCTCCAATCATACTTAAAGATTATTTAAATAAACTATATACTGTTTTTTGCTGTTTCAATTAATTTCTTAACCACTTTAGGCTGTTGCTCTAGAAATCTGAGACTGCTTCGCAGAGCGATTTTATACCCCAGTAGCCCAAGCTAGCCTCTCGAAGCTTGCCACCTCTCACCTTCGCCAGCCTCTCTTGCTTTTCGGCAATTCACCTCCTTGAGATGGCGAATTTTTAATAAAAACTAACCTTTTAATGTCCTACGGTTCCAATAAATAATCACCAGCGTTATTAATACCGTCGGTAATAACCATGCTATCCAGACAGGGTCAGTTGAAACATTGGTAACCAAGTGCGGCCGTTAAGGTCGCAATAGTGCCTGCCAGCATATTGGTGATGACGAGAGATACGTTTATTACCAATCGTGCGCCTTGAAATATGACTTTTCACATCAGCAAGTCCTATACCTGTGGCAATTGTCGCAAATACTGCTAACGTAATCCACATAGCATCACCCTCAGTAGAAATGACATAGGCTCCGATAGACATAATTAGCACTGTTAACAACATAACAGACACAGCAAACCAATCCAACTTACTTGGCCTTCCTGAGCGATTAACAGCAAAACGCCAGCCAGCAAAGACCAGGTAACTACTAAAAAGCGCAATTAGAAATAAAAACATTTTTTCACTAATGATGGCCATAGGTATTGCAGTAACGCCAATAGTGGCCATGCCTATTGCGTAAATACGTCCAACTTTGCGATGAAAATTAGAGCCTTTTTTGCTTGAAACCGCCATCAGCGAACAAACCAAAGCGACTAAGCCGCCAGTGATATGCACCAATAACAAAATCTCTATCATCTTACCTACATGTGAATGGCACATGATAGCACAAATAGTAGTATTTACGAAACTAGCTTAACGCGGAAGGAGCGACCCTTTAATTTGCCATTGGAAAGTTTTTTCAGAGCGGGCTTAATTAGATTCAGCTGAACAGCAACATAAGACCAGTTGGCTGAAACATTAATCTTGCCCACAGAATCACCTGATATGCCGCCATCTCCCGTAAGTGCGCCAACAATATCACCGGGGCGTAGTTTGTGTTTTTTACCACCATCAATTTTAAGCGTTGCCATTAATGGTTTTTTCACTGGCTTATCCAGCAAACTCTCTGAAGGCAAAGGATCACTGAATTTTTGTGGATCGAAGCCCAATTCTAGCGCATCAACCTTATGCATTTCTCTATTGCTATAAAGTGTACAAGCAATGCCACTACTACCCGCTCTGCCAGTACGTCCAATACGATGAACGTGTGTTTCAGGATCGTGTGCGATATGATAATTTATCACCAAATCAAGTGCGTCGATATCCAAACCTCTGGCGGCCACATCGGTTGCCACTAATACACAGAGGCTTTTATTTGAAAACTGAATAAGCGCTTGATCGCGCTCGCGTTGGTCAAGATCACCATGAATGGCAAGCGCATAAAAACCCCAATCGTTGAGTTCGTCTGCCACGTCTTGGGTATCACGCTTGGTATTGCAAAAAACCAAAGCAGAATCAGCTCTATGCTTTGCCAATAGCAAGCGCAGAGCAATCATTCTCGATTGTGCATCACTCACCTGGTGAAAGTTTTGTTTAATGGTTGCCTCATCGTGTGTAGAAGGCGCTTGAACGGTGATTGGATCCAGCATAACGCGCTTTGCAATCGATTTAATTTCCCTAGGAAAGGTTGCACTAAAAAGCAGTGTTTGTCGATTTGTCGGAATGCAATCGATAATATCATCAATCGTATCTTGAAAGCCCATGTCCAACATGCGATCAGCCTCGTCCAGCACTAAGGTTCTGACAGACCCAAGTCTGAGTGTTTTCTTTCGCAGATGGTCATCAATTCGCCCAGGCGTGCCCACCACAATATGCGCGCCACGTTCTAATGAACCGATTTGCGGACCAATTGGCACACCGCCGCATAGCGTGAGTATTTTGACATTATGTGTTGCTCTAGCGAGTCGGCGTAATTCACTTGCCACTTGATCGGCTAGCTCGCGCGTTGGGCAAAGCACCAAAGATTGTATCTTGAAGAGCTTAACATCCAGCTTTTGCAACAAACCCAAGCCAAAGGCAGCTGTCTTGCCAGAGCCAGTTTTGCCTTGACCGATTACGTCCTTACCCGACAGAATCCCCGGCAAGCTCATGGCCTGAATAGGTGTCATCGTATGATAGCCCAAAGTGCTTAGATTGGCTGTCAATTCGGGATTTAGACCGGCAGATTTAAAGGTTAAATCACTCACAATATTAACTCATAAAAACAATAGCGCACATTTTACGCTAAGTACGATTACCAACTATGAATCTACCTTATCTTCCTGACAACCCTAAAGACACACCAAAACCCATAAAAGTTAATCCACTTGCTCTGTTAAATAATTGACAATTCCTTTTATTGCTTAACCAATAACGTGCTCTACTTGAAAGAATTGCATACAAAGAAAAGGCGACAAACTGAACAACCCCAATGGTCAGCGCGATTAACAATAAGTGCTCTAAACTTGGCCGATCTATATTGATGAATTGTGGCAACAAAGCACTTATATAAATCAGCGCTTTAGGATTTGACATAGTAACCAAAAATGCCCTCTTACAAAGCCATAAGGTTTTTACATCAGCCCCATTTTTAGAATTACCTTCCACATTTACAACCGCTGGAGAAAGCCAAATTTTGACACCCAAATACACTAGATAAATAGCACCAATTACCTTGATAACCTGAAATGCAATTTCAGAGGCTGCCAAAATAGCCCCTAAGCCAATTACACTCAGCACAATCAATAACTGAAAAGCCGCAACATTGCCCAATACGCCTAGCACAGACTTTCTAGCACCGTATCTAATTCCATTGTTCATGCAATTGAATGTTGCAGGCCCGGGAGAGAGCATAAACGTGAATGTTATAACAATAAATATCAAATACTCATTAAGACTCATTTGTATGCTTTAATTTTTAATTGCTTGCCAAGATTTTACATAACCTCGTTCAATCCAACACCAAACGGAATGTCGCCATGAATGAGTGAGAAAAACCGTGTTTTTGGTAAAAGCGATGCGCGCCCTCATTATCACTATCAGTCAGTAAGCTGATGCGATTGCATCTTTGCTCTTTTGCAAATTGGGTTGCATAACTGAGAAGCCTTGAGCCCACACCTTGTCCCCTGTAATCCGGTAAAACCACCATATCCTCAAGTATCGCTACTCTTGAGCCAAGAGCCGTTGATACTGTATAGAGTAAATTGACCATCGCGATAATTTCTCCCGCTTGACGCACAAGCAAAATATCGCCCACATCTTCCCCATCAATGATGGCAGACAAGCCACGTGACTGAACCTCTCGATCAGGCTCGAATTCTAACTCTTGCTCAAAAAGATAATCGAGCAAAGTGCAAAGCTCAGGAATGTCTTTAATTGTAGCGCGCCCTATTTCCACTACGTTTAGCCCTAAATTTGAATAATTTCAGTTTACCTCTAAACAATCACGCGTAATTTCTTTTCTAGTACTTGCACTTCGAGGTGCGTTGTTTGAGGATAAGGAACTTCACCATCTGCCTCAACCACAAACTCCTCGTCAGCGCTAATGACAACGCGCTTGGCGAGAAAGTTCTTTAGGATTGGCTCGTTGACATGCGTGCCTTTCATTATTTTTGGAATCAAATTTAGGATTTGCACTCGACCAATGCCGTCTGCTACCATAACGTTAAGCAGGCCGTCATCAACAATAGCATCGGGACAGACCCAAAAGCCACTGCCAAAACAACGGCCATTGGTAACGACTGTCATTGTTGTCGATTGTTCAAAAGGCGCCTGATCGTCGATTTGAATGCTAACTTTTGGAATGCGGTAATCAATCAACGTTTTCATAATCGCGGTTAGATAAGCCGCCATGCCGGTAAGAAAACTCGGCACTGTGGTAAAGTTCAGTGCGGCTTGAGCACCAAAACCAATATCCATACCATTCATAAAGTATTGCGGATCTTTATCCGATGGGCTGCTAGTAAGTCGCCCAACATCAAACAGCTTAGTCTCACCTTTGGCAATTTTATCAACGGCCACACGCCAATCAAATACCTTACCTCCAATTGGTGTTTCTGGTGGAATTACTTTGGCAAAATCATCACCGTTGCCAAGGGGTATTACACCTAATGGGATGGTTTCGCCTTCGCTTGATGCTCGCAATAGTCCATTCACCACTTCGTGAACCGTTCCGTCACCACCAACAGCAATAACTGCAGAGTATTTCGTGTGTGCTTTTTCAGCGAGTGATACGGCTTCAAGCGGTGCAGCCGTTGCCACCACATCAAACTCAACACCTGCTTCAATCAATGCTTGCTCAACCTCTGGCCAATGTTTTATCACGCGGCCTCGGCCTGCGATAGGATTGTAAATAATAAGGTGTCGGCTCATAGTCTTTTTGAATGCTTCAGTCTTAATCGATTATCTCAACTTCTATTTTTTCAAGGTCAATAATTGCACTTCTAACACCATCTGGAATGTCTGCTTTAATATTATTAATGTAATCAAACATTACAATCTTGCCATCGCCCAAAGCGGCCAACCTATTGTGTTTCTGGCTTATGACAGCGTATTTCATTATAAAATGCTGCCGCGCTAATGACTCGACCCTAACCCCTACCGTTATCTGATCGGGAAAAGCAAGTGGGTAAATAAACTTGCATTGGGTGGAGGCCAATATAGGAGAAATTCGCTTATCGCCAAGCAGGCCATCGGCATCAATTTTCTCAAAATAGGCAATTCGTGCCATTTGAAAATATTTGAAATATTCGATATTGTTAACGTGTTGTAGGGCGTCCATATCACCCCATTCAACTTTGATATCGACAACTATTTCAAAATCATCTAGTAATTCGCTCATCTTTTGTCCTGTTTTTAGAGATCTTTGACTAGGTCTCTTATAAATTAAAAAATTTCCTAAAAAATACTGCATCGTTTTCGATGCCGGCCCGAACCTTCTTATAAAGCTCCCCTCTGACTTTTGCCTTGGTGGCTTGGTACGCTCTGTTATCAAGCTTGACGTACTCACTTGCCAAGCTTTGTGCCACTTCCAATAATTCCTCTTGCTCGACCAACTTATCTAAAAAGCCAGCTTGAAGTGCATCTTTTGGTTGGAAAAATTCCGAAGTCAAAATGCTTCGATTAAAACACGCTGGTGTCAGTTGATTACGGCAAATTTCAATCGCCGATTCTGGCACAACCAAGCCAATAGCCACTTCATTAGCGCCCATTTTAAAAGGGCCTTCGATACCAATACGATAATCAGCACTGAGCATAATGAATACTCCCATCGCAACACAATGGCCAGGGTTTGCAATGATGACTGGTGTTGGGAATTTCAATATTCGTTCAGACAGTTCAAAACCACCAATCAGCATTTGCAGAGCTGTTTCACCACCTGCTTTCAATGTTGGTAAATCAAACCCCCCTGAGAAGATTCCCTCACGGCCTGTGAGCACCACAACTGCCTTGTCTTCAACGGCTTGATCAAGAGCCGCATTGAGCTCTGTCTGCATGTCGGGCGACATCGCATTGACTTTGCCATCATCCATGGTAATGGTGGCCACTGAATCGTTTAATTGATAGCTAACTAATGTGCTCATAGAAGAATAGAGTTAATGAAAAGGTCTAAGTATAAAACATTTTTTGGCTTTAAGTGCCCAGCCTAATAACCAAAGGTGATATTAATTACGATATAAACCACACCCCATTTGTGAGTTGGCAGTCAAAGGAGTCCAAAGCCATGTGAATGACCAAGCCTATGCCAATAATTCGTAGCTTTGGAATAAAACAAAAAGCCATATATAAAGCGATAGGAATAAAGCCGTGCAGAGGGTGAAAGCCAACACCACAGCGCGTTGCATCATAAATCGGCACTGCCAAAAGATGATCAATATCAACAAGCATGGTCATCATCATCACAAGATAGGCAAACTTCCAGTTACTGCGAAAGAACAAGCCAACAACAATAGCAGGAACGATGAAATGTAGGGCTATATGAATGATGAGGGCACTCCCGTAACAATTATTGCGAAGACATTATCACATACAAGATAAGCGATACTACACATAATAATTCACTGATCTTTTACTTTGAGTTTTTGGTGTTGGGAGCAGATTTTAGGGATTGAGTTCTTGTAGTTCGCTTCTTGAAGTGCCGCAAATCAAAAACCCCTTCTTGCTTTCGGGGATCAACATCAGCAGAAAAGATCTTGTGTTTTAGCACCTTTTGTGTCGCTGTAACGGGCAAAGATTCGACAAAGAGAATCCAACCTGGGGCTTTGTAATACGCCAAACGGTTAAAACAATGGTTAAAGATATCGAGAGCTGTCGCCTCACTTGTTTGAGTTTGTGTCGCTGGCACAATACAAGTAAACACTTCTTCGTCTCTTAGTTCATCAGTTACTGCAATACAGGTTACTTGAGCCACCGCAGAGTGCTCTTGGATAACCGCTTCAACTTCAGCAGCTGCAATATTCTCACCAGAACGACGAATAATATTTTTCTTACGATCAACAAAATAGATCATCCCACTTTTATCCTGATAAACGGTATCTCCTGTATGAAACCAATCGCCCCGCCAAGCGTCTTCGGTAATATCAGATTTATTTAGATAACTCAGAAAAGCCCATTTACGTGGCGTTTGAGCTGAATGGCGTAGTAACATTTCACCCGATTCGCCCACCGGCACATCGTTATCATTCAAATCCACCACTCGCACTTCCAGCCCAAGCTGTGGTTTACCTATAGCGCGAGAGTTAAGCTGGCGTGGCTCATGGCAATCTAGTAGAAGACGGCAAAACTCTGTCATCCCCCACCCCTCTAGCAAGGGAAAACCAAACCGCTGTTCGAAAGCCTCATGCAAAACCGGCTCCAATCCGGCGCCAAACGCAAATTTAACCTTATGATCCTGATCGTGTTCAGTTGGTGTTGCATTCATTAGGATTGGTACAATTGTGCCCAAATAATGGACAATAGTTGCTTCAGTCTCTCGAATCATAGGCCACCATTTACTAGGACTAAATCGCTCTAGCTGAATTTGACAGTTGCCAGTCAGCATCACAGCAAAGAGCGAAAGGATTGCTGAGTTAATATGAAAAAGTGGTAAGGGGTTTAGCAATCGCTCCTTTCCTTCTTCAAACTGAATAACGCCGCCTCTTGTTAAGTACCAGAAGCCAACCATCAATTCGTATTCATGGCCTGTGCGGCAACCTTTTGGTTTACCTGTAGTGCCACTGGTGTAGAGTAAACTTGCCTCAGTTTCGGTGTCCACTGGAGTCAAGTTAGGCGGCTGGGTTGAAGATAGAGGAATGTGCTTGTGCATATCTTCAAACAGTACCACTGGCATCTTCTTAGTAGACTCCGTCACAGCGGCCATAAATTGCTTACTTCGTCGCTCCAAAACGATGGCCAGTTCAGCATCAGAATCTTCTAGCAAATAGGCAATTTCAACTGAGCGGTAATCAGGATTCACTGGCACAATTGAAATGCCCAATTGATTACAGGCAAGTTTAACAAGCACAAACTCCGGTTGATTTTCAAGCAGAGTGACAATACGATGACCATGGCCATACCCAGCGACACTGAGTTGACTGGCAATCTTATCTACTTCTTTTTGAGTAGCCTGATATGTAATGGAGTAACCATCGGGGTGGTACGCTCGATCTTCATCTTTAGGTGCCATCAAAAAAATATTGTTTGGGTATTGAGCTACCGCTTCTTGAAAGGCCTTGCCGATGGTTTTTCCTTCCGCTGAAATCATTATTTCTCCAATAAATAAGACTTTGTTCCGTTAAAAACCACTGCCTTTATTGCTTGCTATTACGTGAAAAGCTTACTCGAATTACAGCTAAATTTTTATGACACAAGCCCAACCAGACAAAGTGCTAATCTATTCAAGAATCAATTCACACACAAAACCGATAATGCCCATGACAACTTAAAAGGCGTTTATCTAATTACCTTAATAAGGTTTAATGCAATCTTACCCTCAATCATTAAATCAAAGCTTACGTTCATTTAAGTGCAAGTTAAATATTAATCAATTGTTCGTTTGTATCAGCTTGCTATGGGGGATTTGAATTGTACCCAAACCTTTTGATAATTGGAAAATTTCCAGTCTATGCGATTTACAAACATCAAGTCTCGCTCTGTAAGCCTTTAAATAGTTCTAGTTGCGAGTTATAATATAGTATGTCTATAAAAATGAGAGAAAGATATGGATGTAACTTACACAGAAAAAAGGGCAAAAAATATATATGACCAGTTGCTTACTTTGTTCCAGAAAGGTAAGTTAGACGATGACCTTAAGGATGTTCATACGGACAATAATAAAATTATCACTTTTATATATGAAGATGGCGCCAAAATTGAGTTGTGGTATAGCTCCATACCAAAAGATAGTAAATGGTTAAGCACCAAACCAACAGGTGGTTAGATAACAGACCAATGACGATAGCGGGGACGATGAAATGTAGGGCGATGTGAATAATTAAAGACTTCGGTGAATAATAATTCACAGGCATTATCACATACTAGGTGAGTGGCGCCTATTCAACCATCTCTTTTCTGTAGACAAAAAAATACCCCGCCTTAAATAAGGTTGGGGTATTTTATATAAAAACCCAACTTAGGGAGTAAACCCTAAAGCTGAATTTTTATTGACTTTTAAGCAAAGCCTGCATAGTAGTGCCCATCTCTGAAGGTGTTGGCGCAACCATAATACCCGCCCCCTGAAGGATTTCTACTTTTTCTGCAGCACTTTCGCCAGTAGTGTTAACAATAGCGCCTGCATGGCCCATACGACGTCCCGGAGGAGCAGTTAAACCAGCAATATAAGCTGCCACTGGCTTAGTCATATGATTTTTAAAGTACTCGGCCGCTTCAGCTTCCTGAGGACCGCCAATTTCACCAATGATCATAATCGCATGAGTTTCATCGTCCTGCTCAAAATACTTTAAGATTTCAGTAAACGAACTACCGTTGATTGGATCACCACCAATACCAACACTAGTACTGATACCAATACCCAACTCTTTCATTTGAGAGGCTGCTTCGTAGCCTAAAGTGCCTGAACGACCGATTAGACCGACATTACCTTGCATATAAATATGACCCGGCATAATGCCCATCATCGCCTTACCCGGGCTGATAGTGCCAGCGCAGTTAGGGCCTGTCAAAACCATACGCTCTGTAGGCTTGGCACTATTGATATAGCGCTTCACTCGAATCATATCTTGAGTCGGAATACCGTCTGTAATGTTGACACAAAACTTAATACCAGCCTCAGCCGCTTCCATAATGCCATCTGCTGCATAAGCAGGTGGAACAAAGGTGATACTTGCTTCGGCGCCTGTCGCTGCAACAGCCTCTTGTACTGTATTAAATACAGGGACACCTAGGTGCGTTGTGCCGCCCTTTCCAGGTGTTACACCAGCAGCCACGTTCGTGCCATACTCAATCATCTCTTGAGCATGGAACGTACCGATGCGGCCTGTGATGCCTTGAACTAAAATTGGGGTTTTTTCATTAATAAAAATACTCATAATTGATCCTTATTTTCCTGTTGCTTCCTTCCAAGCTGCAACAACTTTAGTAGCTGCGTCTGCTAGGGTATCGGCTGTAATAACTTTCTTACCGCTCTCTTTTAAGATTCTCTGACCTTCTTCAACATTCGTGCCTGACAAGCGCACCACGAAAGGTACATCAATATCGCGCTTCTCTAGTAAGTCAACAATGCCTTGGGCAACCCAATCGCAACGGTTAATACCGGCAAAGATGTTTACCAAAAGCGCTTCGACAGAAGTGTCAGACAACACCAATTCAATCGCCGTAGCAACACGCTCTGGAGAAGCACCACCACCGATATCTAGGAAGTTAGCTGGCTGTCCACCTGAGTGCTGGATCATATCCATAGTCGCCATTGCAAGGCCGGCGC
>CAJXHL010000006.1 GCA_913054335.1 uncultured Gammaproteobacteria bacterium
AAGTTGGATAGCTGTTTCCAATACAGCTATTTTTCATTACCGAAACAGTGTCAATAACCTTCTGACCAGTAAAAGAGTTATTTTGGTATTGAGTTTAGTTTGGCTTTAGAGCCTAAATTCCAAACTTTTTTTGTACTTTTGTGGCGCCAATAACAACCGCAGTAACTATATTGTCAATTTGTTGTTCTGTGATAACAAAGCTTGGTGATATTCCTATTGTATTTGCAGAAGGCAGTCCTCTTAATAACACTTTTTCCTCTCGAATGGCGTTTTGCAGTAATGGCGCTGCTTTGTCTACACTATCAAAAAATGTTTTTGGTGATTTGCTTTTGACAATTTGTAAACCAGCCAGCAGTCCAGCGCCTCTAACCTCGCCAATGATTGGGCAACCACTCAGTTTTTCTTTGAGTTGAGCATGCATGTAGGCGCCCATTTCTTTGGCGCGTTCTACAAGGTTTTCTCGCTCAAGTATTTCAATATTTTTCAGTGCAACAGCACAACCTGTTGGGTGGCCACTGTAGGTATAGCCATGGAAAAATACACCCATGTCGTCCGCCGTTTCTACCAAAACATCCCAAACTTTATCACCAATAAAAAGTGCTGATAGTGGGAAGTAGCCTGACGTTAAGCCTTTGGCTGTTGTCATAAGGTCGGGCTTAAACCCGTAGTATTGGTGGGCAAACCATTCGCCTGTACGGCCGAAGCCAGTAATAACTTCATCGGCCAATAGCAAAACATCGTACTTATCACAAAGCTTTCGCAAGCCTTGAAAGTAACCCTGTGGTGGCGTGATGACACCACCGGCACCGTAAATTGGTTCCGCAAAAAATGCAGCAACTGTGTCTGCACCATCATTTAGAATGATTGTCTCGATTTCATCAAGCATACGCTTAGTAAACTGTGCTTCTGTTTCACCCTCTTTGCCATCAACATAGAAATGTGGTTTTGGCGCTCTTAAAACACCTGTAATGGGCAAATCAAAAGCTGTGTGAAATGAAGGGATGCCGGTTAGGCTGGCGGCAGCGAGTGTAGTGCCGTGGTAAGCATTAACCCTTGCAATGATTTTCTTTTTCTCAGGTTTGCCTCTAAGATTGTTATAGTAGCGCACCAGTTTGATGGCTGTGTCGATACAATCAGAGCCTGAAGTACCGTAATGCACTCTAGAAAAAATGCCACGTGTAAGATCTAACAGTTTTTCACTGAGCTCAATCTGTGGCGTATTTGAAGTGCCGGCAAAGCTGTGTGCATAGCCCATAGAGCTAGCACTATCAAGCATTGCTTGACCAAGTTCTTCCCTACCGTAGCCAACATTAACGCACCACAAGCCGGACATGCCATCAATCATTTGACCGTCATTGTGCGTCGTGATGCTTGCACCTTTGCCTTCCAAACAAATACTTGTGCCGTTATTTAGTACATCGTTGATTGATGAGGCAGGATGAAAAATAGACTTTTGATTAATTTCGACTAAATCGTCGTATTGTTTTGTTGTCATAACGAGAGATGCTGTGTCTTGGAAACTACTAATTCATAGATTATAGACGAAATAACATCATCTAATTATGTCATTAAGAGGTGTAAATATTAATAAAATTCTTTAATTACGTATAATAATCAGAAATATATAACTTATATGCAATAATATTAAGAAATAAGTAAAAAAATCATTATGATTGAAGTATCACAGAAAGTAAACCAAATATTTGATGGTGTTGATGAGCAGCAGGGTGACATGTTGGCTGAGCTTATTACATGGTGTGATATGAATACTGGTAGCACTAATTATGCTGGTTTGATGCAATTATCTGAAGTATTGCTTGCCAAATTATCCGTGTTTGGCGAGGCTGAATTTGTCTCTTTGCCAGATCGAGTTGTTGTAAACGATCAAGGCGAAGAAGTGTCTTTTCAATCACCACCCATTGTTAGATTGGTCTTGGAGCGTGAGCACAAGCCATCGGTATTGTTGGTTGGTCATTACGATACAGTCTACGATAAAGAGCACGCTTTTCAGATTTGTACAGATCTTAGCAATGGACTGATAAACGGCCCCGGCATTGCTGATTTAAAGGGCGGCTTGTCGGTTATGTTTAAAGCGCTCGAATGTCTTCAATCTGCTGGCTTGCTGGACGAAATTGGCATTGAAGTTCTGTTAAACCCTGACGAAGAAATTGGTTCGCCTTGTTCGGGCGCATATTTAGTTGAGCGTGCCAAGTACCACGATGTTGGCCTTATTTTTGAGCCCTCCTTACCAGATGGTACTTTAGTGGGGGAGCGCAAAGGTTCGGGTAATTTCACGGTACGAGTCAACGGCAAAGCTGCCCACGCCGGTCGTGATATTGAGTCTGGTCGAAACGCCCTTGTGCACTTAACAAAACTATTTAATGAAATTAACGAGCTGCATGGGCAGAAAGATGGCCTGACTGTTAATATTGCCAGTATCCAGGGTGGCGGCGCTCTTAATGTGGTGCCAGATTTGGCTGTTGGTCGTTTTAATTGCCGCATTGAGAGCAATAATGATATTGCCTGGCTAGAAGAGCAGCTTGCATTAATGACCTCAGAATACAACTCAGTTGAAGGTTATCAAGTAGCACTTTTTGGTGGCATTACTAGACGGCCAAAACCACTCACCAAAGCCAATCAAAATTTACAAAACTTTATTACTGAAACGGGCAACTTGTTAGGAATAGACGTTGCCTATCGAGCAACTGGCGGCGTTTGCGATGGCAATAACCTATCACAAAGTGGTCTGCCGAATGTTGATACGCTAGGTGTTCGTGGTGGTGATATTCACAGCATTAACGAATACATGGTGATTGATAGTTTGGCAGAGCGAACCAAGTTTGTCGCATTGATATTGATGCGTATGGCACAAGGTGAATTCGATTTTATTCGCGACAGCGAAAAATTAAATAAGGCTTAAGAAATGCAAATTGTACGTCCAATTCAGACCCAAGATTTAGACAAGCTGTTTGAATTGGCCTCCAAAACGGGCGGCGGCATGACCTCTATGCCGGCCGATTTAGATTTACTTGAAAGACGCATCAAAACAAGTGTTGAGTCCTGCAATGGCAATTTAAATGGTGACAGCGCCAAAACTTTTTTTATGGTTTTAGAAGATGTTAATAGCGGTGATTTGGTTGGTACAACAGCCATTTATACGAATATTGGGCGAGAGAATCCCTTCTACTCGTACAAAGTAATGCGTGTCACCCAACGTTGCGCTGAACTGGACAAAATCCAAGAAACAAAATTGTTAACACTGACCAATGACTACACTGGTACAACAGAGATTGGATCTTTGTTTTTATTGCCTGAATACCGTTTTGGCGGTAATGGTTCTTTGTTATCTCGTTCTCGCTATATGATCATGCACAATCACCCCGATTACTTTGATGACAAAATTATTGCCGAAATGCGTGGCTATCGAGATGAAAATGATCGCTCGCCCGTTTGGGATCATTTGGGTGTGCACTTTTTTGGTATGGCCTTTGATGAGGCGGATATTATGTCGGGCATAGGCAACAACAGTTTTATTGCAGATTTGATGCCAAAATATCCGATTTATATTGACTTATTACAGCCACAGGCGAGAGAGGCAATAGGCAAGATATTTAGCGCAACTGCACCAGCACTCCGGATGCTGAAAAAAGAAGGCTTTCACTACAATGATTACGTTGATATTTTTGATGGTGGGCCAACGGTTGAGGTCTATAGAGAAAATATTGCCACCATAAAGAATACAAAAACATTGACAATTTCTGGATTTAAAGATTTACCCGAGACCAAAAATAAAATGCTTGTTTCAACGAGGTCGTTGATTGATTTCAAAGCGTGTTTAGCAGACGTACTAATTGAGAACGACAATGTTATCATTAGTGAATCGTTGGCAATTATTTTGGGTGCTGGACTTGGCGAACAACTGTCAATAGCACCTGGTAGAGTGGAATAAAATCTATGATTAATAATGCATGCTATATAAATGGGCAGTGGATTCTGGGTAGGGGTAGTGAATTTTCCTCCATCAATCCTGCAGACGGCTCATTAGAGTGGCAAGGTCGCTCAGCCGATCCAGATCAAGTCACTGAGGCCGCTCAAGCGGCAAGAGGCGCATTGGATTCTTGGATGGATTTGGGCTATGAAAAAAGGGCCGAAATCGTAGGTCAATACGCTGAATTGCTAAAAGAAAGCACTCAAGAATTGGCAGAGATGATCAGTCGAGAAATGGGTAAACCTTTATGGGACAGCCTCACTGAGGTTGGCGCCATGATTGGTAAGATTGCATTGAGTGAAAAAGCGTATCAACAACGCACCGGCTATCAATTGAACGAAGCTGAGGCTTTTAATAATGTGCTGCGTCATAAAGCTCATGGAGTTATCGCTGTCTACGGCCCTTATAATTTCCCTGGCCATTTGCCAAATGGTCACATTGTGCCAGCGTTATTAGCAGGTAATACAGTGCTGTTCAAGCCGAGTGAAATTACACCAAAAATAGGTGAAATGATGATGGTTCTTTGGGAAAAATCCGGCCTGCCAAAGGGTGTTCTTAATTTAATACAGGGTGAAAAAGAAGTTGGTATTGCGCTTGCAAGTGCTGACATTGATGGCCTTTTCTTTACTGGTTCGTCTCAAGTTGGTAAGCTTCTTCACAGAAATTTTGGTGGTAGACCAGAAATTAATTTGGCCTTGGAGATGGGCGGTAATAATCCGCTTATTGTCTCAAATGTTAATGATTTAGAGGCGGCCTGTTACCATATTATTCAGTCTGCTTTCATCACCTCTGGCCAGCGCTGCACTTGTGCCCGTCGCCTGATTTTGCCAGATGGTGATGACAAGGCTGACGCACTATTGATAAAACTTGTACAAATGACGAAAGACTTAAGGGTCGGTCTGTGGAATGATGCCAAAGAGCCATATATGGGGCCAGTGGTCAGTGGCAGTGTTGCAAGTCATTACCTCTCAGCAGTGGACGACTTAGTTGAGCGAGGCGCAGAGCCCTGTTTAATGCCAATGCAACTTAGAGGTGTTGACGCCTTAGTCACGCCGGCTATTATCGATGTGACCAATGTCGAGGATATTGAAGACGAAGAAGTCTTTGCGCCGCTTTTGCAAGTTTATCGAGTAAAAGATTTTGACGCTGCTATTGCCACAGCTAATAACACAAAATACGGCCTATCTGCGGGCGTGATTTCGGATGATAGAGAGCTCTATGAGCGTTACTTGCGCCGCTCACGCGCAGGTATCATTAATTTTAATCGACAAACAACGGGAGCCAGTGGCGCAGCGCCATTTGGCGGTATTGGTGCGAGTGGTAATCATCGTCCGAGTGCATTTTATGCGCCTGATTATTGTGCTTATCCAATCGCTTCTGTTGAGGTCGATGACGTGGTTATGCCAGCGCAATTACCACAGGGTTTTTCTAAGGACAGTTGACCGATGAGCTATATTGAATACAATTTTGATGGTCTAGTTGGGCTCTCTCACCACTATGGCGGACACAGTTTTGGTAATGTTGCTTCCGGCGCGAATAAAGCCGCCGCATCCAACCCTAAACAAGCTGCCCTGCAAGGGCTGAAAAAAGCCAAAACGTTGGCACAAATGGGCTTGGAATCTGGCGTTTGGGGTCAGGCAATTTTACCGCCGCAGGAGCGTCCGTTTTTGCCAGCTTTAAGGAAGCTAGGTTTCTCAGGCTCTAATGCTGATGTCATCAGTCAATCGGCAAAATCCTACCCTCAAATTTTTGCCAAAACTTGCTCCGCAGCAAGCATGTGGACAGCCAATGCAGCGACAATCTCACCATCCTTGGATACCGCCGATTCTAAGGTGCACTTTACGCCGGCTAACTTAGTGGCAATGTATCACCGTAGTCTTGAACATGAAACAACAGGCAATGTACTGCAAGCTATTTTTGCAGATTCGCGTTATTTCTCGCACCACAAGGCGTTGCCTCAAAACATGATTTATGGCGATGAAGGCGCGGCCAACCATACGCGTTTTTACAGCGATCACTCGAATTCAGGTGTTGAATTTTTTGTTTATGGCGCAGAGTCTTATGCAAGTTCCCCAAATTCAGTTAAGCCAAGCAATTACCCAGCCAGACAAACTCTTGAAGCGTCTTCGATTATTGCTCGAAATCACACGCTTAGCTTAGATAAAGTGGTATTTGCGCAACAACATCCGGATGCAATCGATGCGGGTGTGTTCCATAACGATGTCATTGCTGTCGGCCATGGTAATTTCATGATGTGTCATGAAATGGCTTTCTTAAACAAAGAAGCAATTTATGCCAAGCTTAAATCTACTTTTACAGGCGATTTTTATATTCATGAAGTGAGCAATGAAGACCTGCCAATTGAGGATGTGGTTTCCAGTTATATGTTTAATTCTCAAATAATTGGCGACGCTGAAAGCGGCATGTTTATTATTGCCCCTCAAGAGTGCGCTGATAATTCTAGAGTCAAAGCTGCAATTGACAAAATTGTTGAGGGTGAGAACCCAATTAAAGGTGTGCATTTTTTCGATGTCAAACAAAGCATGAGAAACGGCGGCGGCCCAGCGTGCCTTCGTTTGCGTGTGTTGTTATCGCAACAAGAAATCGATGCAGTCTCAGCGCGTGTCGTGCTTGACGATTCACTGTACTCAGATTTAACAACCTGGATCGGGGCGCATTATCGCGATCAGTTGACAATTAGCGACATGGTAGATCCACAGTTTTATGAAGAAGGTTGCACGGCACTTGACGAACTTACACAAATCATGCGGCTCGGCTCAGTTTACGATTTCCAGAAGATCTGACCAATAGCTATCTAGCTACTTGAAATTTGCTCTCTTAATTTTCTGAGGACGTTTTCGGTCTCCGCCCAGTCAATACAGCCGTCAGTCACTGATACGCCGTATTGCATTTGGCTTAAATCGTCTGGAATGGATTGGTTGCCAGCAAAAAGATTGCTTTCAATCATAATGCCGAAAAGCGATGTACTACCATCAGCAATTTGTTGTCCAACATCGCTAACCACTTGCCCTTGAAGACGGTAGTCTTTACTAGAATTGCCGTGTGAACAATCTACCATGATGCGTTCAGGTAAGCTGTTGTTTTTTAGCATATCGGCGCAATTTGCAACGTCTTCCTTGCTGTAGTTTGGCGTTTTGCCGCCTCTTAGAACAATGTGTGAAGCTTTATTGCCCTTTGCTCTAAATGTTGAGATTTGACCTTCATCATTAATGCCTAAAAAACTCTGTGGTGATGAGCATGCTTTAATCGCGTTAATTGCCATGTCAAGATTACCATCCGTGCCGTTTTTAAAGCCAACGGCCATAGATAAGCCACTAGACATTTCTCTGTGAGTTTGAGATTCGGTTGTTCTTGCACCAATCGCGCACCACGAGACTAAATCTGCCAAGTATTGAGGTGTAATAGGGTTGAGCGCTTCAGTTGCTGCTGGTATACCAAGATCGGCCAGCCAAGTGAGGAACTCCCGACTTTGATATAAGCCCTTGTCAACATCAAGCGAATTATCCATATCAGGATCACTGATCAAACCTTTCCAGCCAATTGTTGTTCTTGGTTTTTCAAAATAAACACGCATTACCAAATAAAGAGAATCCTTCACTTCTTCCTGAAGTACTTGTAATTTATTGGCATATTCTTTCGCGGCATCAAGATCATGAATTGAGCAGGGCCCGATAATCACCATTAAGCGCTTGTCCTCGCCTGAAAGAATGCTGTTGACAGTTGCGCGACTTGCAAGAATATTGGCCCTGCCTTGAGTGCTGATTGGCAGTTGTTCACTCAATGCATTGGGTGAAGCAATCACCGCTTCGCTTTGGATATTGGTGTTGTGAATTCGATTATTCATACTATTTTTGCAATTCTATTGACTAGTCCTCATGAAGACCACATTTTAAACGTAAAGCTGAGTTATGAGGAGTGCTAACGACGATTTTACAAAACTTACACCTAAAGGCAGGCTTCGCACTGCTAAACAGTACTAGATTCAGCTATCATGAGGCTCTGATATTTCCCCACATCACCAAAAGTTGTCTTCATATTTCTTGGATTTGTTAAAGCGATGCAAAGAGAATATAGTTGTTAATTTGCGTTGATTTTAGGATCTATTCGATCTGAAGTTGAATTTAGATGCATTGATTCTGAATGCACATAGTATTCAGAGAGTTGGAGATTGGCAGCCGCCGCTTCGTCAACAACGACCACAGTATTATTATGCAATTGCAGTGCACTGGCTGGACAAAAAGCTGAAATCGGCCCTTCAACCATATCCACCACGGCTTTTTTCTTGTTATCACCGGTAACAATGAGTAGAATTTTCTTAGACTGCAGAATGGTTCCGATCCCCATTGTAATGGCGAGTGAAGGTTGAAATTCTGACGGATCAAAGAAGCGCGAATTGCTTTCGATAGTTTTTTTGGTTAGTGTTTTAATGCGTGTTTTTGAGCTTAAACTGGAGGTTGGTTCGTTAAATCCAATATGGCCGTTATTACCAAGTCCTAACAATTGAAGATCAATGCCACCCTGTTTTGTTATTAGAGATTCATAGTTAGCAGAGCACTCTTTAAAATCATTGTTTATGCATTCGGGAAAATTGATATTTTGAATATCAATATCAATATGTTGAAATAAATGCTCATTCATAAAATATCGATAACTCTGTGAGTGATTATGCTTTAAGCCAACATATTCATCAAGATTAAAAGTACTGACGTGTTTAAAGCTTAGTTCACCCTTTCTGTATTTTTCGATAAGAATTTCATAAGTGGCAAGCGGTGAACTACCAGTTGCAAGCCCTAAGACGGATCTTGATTTTTTTTTAATGACATCAGAAATAATGTCAGCAGCAAAACGACTAACTTCTAATTCTGTTGGCAGGATGACAATCCTCATTTTTCCTCATTTTTGACTTGTTTTCCTGAGCCCCAAACATTGAGCACATTAAAGTTCGAGTCAAAATGTACAATGTCTACTCGGTGGCCTGCTTTGAGTGTGCCAAGGTGATCATCAATACCAAGATATTCAGCAGGGTATCGTGAAGCCATTGATAACGCCTCATCTAGTGGAATGTTGCATACGTTAACCGCATTTTTAACCGCATCAATTTGAGTAATTGAGGAGCCAGCGAGCTTGCCAGCAGCGTTGACAATTTTGCCATTTGTGTCATTAAGAACTTCGCCATAGAGTTCAAAAGAATCATCGCTATGGATAGTTGCCATGGCGTCCGAAACAAATAATAATTTTCCTTTTGGTTTTTGCTTAAAGGCAAGCTGAACGAGAGCGGGGTGAACGTGATGACAATCCACAATAATACTTGCAATTGCCTCATCAAAGTGAAGAGAGGCGCCGACCACTCCGGGCTCTCTAGGTGAGATTTGACTCATTGCATTGTAGATGTGAGTGAAACCGCTCAATCCGCAGTTGATTGCCTCGCTGATTCTTTCAAAATCTGCATCTGTATGGCCCGCTTGAATTTTGACCCCCATAGTGGATAAAAGCTTTATCTGCTCCAGGGGCACACACTCTGGTGCTATCGTTAGAATAACTTGTAAATCTTTTAAGTTTTGGATTAATTCAATATAGTTAGGGTTCCATTCACTTATAAAATTTTCATTATGAGTGCCGCGGTATTTATGGCTAAAAAATGGCCCTTCAATATGCAAACCAACAATAGCAGGATTGTCTTTTATTGCCTTGTTAACGGCATTAGTGCAGGCCTTAAGATTCTCTATGGAGTCGCTAATAACAGTGGGCATAATACTTGTTGTGCCAAAAAATTGATGTGCATTCGTCATCAATTGCAAACTTTCCTTTGTGGGCGAATTATTAAATAACACCCCACCACCACCATTCACTTGGAGGTCAATAAAACCAGGCGCCAATACCCCATCGCCTACATCCTTTACGATGAATTCATTTGGGATATTGTTTTTTGCAACAATGCCAACAATTGTTTCAGCTTCAAATAACAGGGCGTGCTTGTCAAAAAAAGCTTCACCAGAATATATTCTCGGCCCAACTATCGCTTGTTTCATCCGAGTTCCACAACATAATCATAGCGGTCACCACGGTAATAGGATTGGGTGTATTCAACCATCCTGCCACAAGCGGCTTGGCCTCGTCTTTCAACGTACAACACTGCACTACCAGGTGCAATTTCCAATTTTTCTGCAATTTCTTCACTGGCGTTAATGGCATGAATATTTTGCTTTGCAGTCACGGGGTTCATATTTTTCGCTCGCAAAGACTCGTAAAGTGAATTGTCCAGTGCTGTCTCAATAGAGATAATGGAGGCTGGGACAGCAGCTATTTCATATGCAAGTGGTTCGTTAACTAAAATTCTGATACGATTAAGGCGATGAATAAACTCATTCTCATCTAAATTTAATATGAGAGCCTCTTTTGGGGTTGCTTTACTCTCTTCACGTAATACAATTCTTGAATGAGATTCTAGTCCACGTTTTTTCATATCAGCAGTAAAGCTGTTAAGAGATGATAGGTTTTTATGTAGAACAAGGTCGACTCTATCGGTAACAACCGTGCCCGCACCATGTTGTTTATGCAACATGCCAATATCAACTAGCTGAGCAATGGCTTTACGAACAGTAATTCTTGACATGTTAAGTTGGGAGGCAAGTTCACGCTCTGGTAGCAAGGAGTCTCCCGGCAAGAGCATACCTTGTTGGATAGCATCATTAAGGGAACGAGACAATTGTTTGTAGAGAGCTCCAGGTTTATCACCCGAAGGTCGCAAAAAATTAATTAGTGTGTCTGAGTCTACCATTGAATTATTGTAGTTGAATATTTGCAAGCAGAAGTGCACCAGAGGCAGCACTGCCAAACGGCTTACTTAACTTAACTTGTGTTTTTTTGCATAGAAGAGGCTCAACAAATTGAGCTAAACCACAGACCAAAGAGACACGCTCAGGTTTTTTTTGAAAAATCATTTGCAGAGAACTCTCTATATGAAAGGTCATTGCATTTATTAAGACAGAAGCGAGTCGATCAGATTGTTTGTAATGTTCAATCACGTTTTTTGCATATTTTGCGTATTGGGTAGAAGTAAAACCTTTTGCCATAATTGGTATTTCATTGGCATCATTATATTCTAATAATATCGACTGCGTCAATGGGCTATGAAAAATAATCCCATCTATGACATTTAAAGTCTCTTGAAAGCAGCTCAATCCAAGCCATGGCCCACTACCAAGATCCGCTAGTGGAAAGCCCCAACCGCCTTTTACTGTAAACGAATAGTTGTTGATTTCACAAGATGCTATCCCAATTCCAATTTCTAATATTGCACCATTTTTCCTTGATGTGCGCCCAGACAAGCTATGTGTATATCACTAGTAAAGGTCATTTCGCTAAAAGGGTGTTGCCATTCGCTAATGATAATTTTAGCTTTTGGTATTTCTAGGCCTGCTATCCCTAATACTGCAGCACTGTTGTATATTTCGCTGGTTACAATACCTGCCTCTTTAAACGCCAACTTATAAGCAACAAGGATGTGTTAATTGCAGATAACGTCGATATTAGCAGGCCTTGCAAGACCCTTACCAATAATTTCACCATTGATATTTGCAACACATGCCTTGCATTTAATGACCCCAGAATCAATACCAACTAAGTATTTAATTTAATTATTTTTCATAAATTTAGCATCTATATATTTAATTAAATAGTAAAAAAAATTATTTTTTTGAAACTTACTTACTTTTCTGTAAACTGCTATTATATAATACCATTCTAGAACCAATTATCGAAAAAGGTTGAAGTACTCGATAAGACCGTAAAGTCAAGGAAAAGCAATTAATTTATATTTATGCAAGGATTATATTCTACAACGCAAAAAATAATTCGAGAGCTCAAAGTATGATCTCAAGCGAATTAATAATGACAAATACTGTTGATTCGGATGGCGTGTTTAATTGTAGCTTCACTAATAATGGCGACATGCCCATTCGTAATTTTATGCTTTGCTTTAATATGCTCGCTCCTATTATGTCAGTTTCAAATTGTTGTATTGAATCGACCATGGGTGGTTATGCTGAATTAAAACCATTAAAAGATCAGTTGTTAGATATGAATGACACTTGGTCATTTCAGTTGAGTTATGTTGACGCTCTTCATAAGCCACTCAATCTCTCTTGGGGGCCTCAAGGCGTGTTCATTAAATTAGCTAATGCCAGTATTGTCGATGTTCATACAGAAGATTTAAGATTTCAGCAGTTCTCCACCCCGCCGGCACCAGTTGAAGAGCTTAATCAAAATAAAACTCTCCTGCAGTCTCTTAGATTGGTGCCACACCCCAAGTATTGGAAACCAAGCAATAGCGTTTGTACCATTAAACACCCTTTATGCACTCAATGGAAAGACAATGAAGTTGTTAATAAAGCCTATCAAAATGCTTATAAACTCAGTCAAAGACTCAATTTTGATTTGCTTAGAAAGCATCCAATAAGAGATTCTATGGCTTTTAGTACAAAGCTTTTTATTAAAAAACGCAAGAAAACAACCCCTTCTTCTTATCAACTGATCATCACCAGCGATGCAATCGAATTAGAAGCAGGCGATGAAAGTGGGGTTTTTTATGGGCTAGTTACTTTGTTACAGTTGGATCAAATGTATCATAAATTAATTCCTTGCGGAGTAATCAATGATGAGCCAAGGTTTGAATGGCGAGGCCAGCACTTAGATTGTGCTAGACACTTTTATTCTGTTGGTAGTTTGCATCGATTGTTAGATTTAATGGCTTTATTTAAGCTCAATAAATTCCATTGGCATGGCTCGGATGATGAAGCTTTTCGTTTTAAGTTTGATTGCAACCCAGAATTAGCTGAGACAACCTCACTGAGAGGTGATGGTCAGTTGATCCCACCACTTTTTGGTTCGGGTGCAAAACCCACTGGCGGTTGCTATGATGCAAATGATATAAGATCTGTTGTTAGCTTTGCGCAGAATAACTATATAGACGTTATGCCTGAGATTGAACTACCAGGACACTGCTTGTCACTACTTCGCTTTAACTCAAAACTAAGAGATCCGAATGATAAAAGTAACGAAATTTCGGTACAAGGTTACAGTAACAACACCCTTAACCCCGCATCACCAGAGACTTGGGCACTGATTCAGCCCTTAATAAAAGAGGCTTGCAAGTTATTTCCTGGTGAGTATATCCATTTGGGTGGCGACGAGGTGCCGGAGGACAGCTGGTTGGCTTCTCCCTTGATTGATAAGTTAAAGTTGCAGCACAAACTAGAAAACAACAATGACATTCTTGCTTGGTTTATTAACGAATTGTCGCAGAATGTTTTATTTAACAATAAAAAAACAGCCGCCTGGCAGGAGGCCGAGCTAGGCACACATTCCGAAAGTAAAACAGATAAGTTGCTATTTGCTTGGCAGGATTTAGCCTCTGGACACGAGTTGGCCAGAAAAGGAGCCAAAGTTGTTTTGTGCCCGGCTGAGCATTTGTATTTTGATATGGCTCAGAGTAGTTCATCTTTAGACAGGGGCGCCAACTGGGCGGGGATAGTCACTTTAAACGACACGGTGGATTGGCAAATCGTGCCAGAAAATGAGTCAGAGCTTGAAGACAACATCCTCGGCATACAAGGCCAACTCTGGAGTGAAATGATAACCGCAGATAAGCATATGGAAGCCATGCTATGCCCTAGAATTATTGGCTTATCTGAGAGCGCTTGGACTTCTGCAAGTAACAAAAGAAAAGGCAGTGAATTAAACATTTTAGCTTATAACAGTTTTAGAGATTTATTTGAGCAAATAGGCTGGGAGTATTATAGATCTGAAAATTTTCAAAATATTTCTGATGAAGATAGTATTAATAAGGAGGGTTTAGCTAGTGAAGCAGTTTATTCAAAAGTTTAAACCCAAAACAAAATCTCAAACTACCACGCTTTTTGCCTGGGCTTTGATTACACCTGCTGCTCTAGTTATGTTTTGGATAGTTGTTTGGCCTTTGTATGAAACATTTAGACTTTCATTTACAAATTCGAATTTAGGTACATTGATGAGTGGTGCAGATTATATTGGTTGGGAAAACTATGAAAAACTACTTGGTGGGCGTAAATTTCCTGAAATTGTTACTCGAACTTTTTATTGGATGTTTCTTTCTGTTGGTTTGAAAATGATATTGGGTTTGATTGGAGCAGCTTTATTAGCAAGCAACATTAGGGCTCGTGGCGTCATTAGAGCATTAGTGATGCCGCCATGGATTGTACCGATAGCAATTGGTTGTTTTGGTTGGTTATGGATGTATAACGGACATTTTGGCATACTCTCAAACTTTGCAGAAATGGCTGGTATAACGGATGGGCCGTTTAGTTTTTTAGCCTATAGACAGAGTGCATTTTATTCAGCAGTAGTGACCGATGTTTGGATCGGAACGCCAATGGTTACTTTATTCTTTTTAGCAGCAATGCAAGGGGTTCCAAAAGATCTATATGAAGCTGCTTATGTTGATGGTGCTTCACGTTGGTATCGTTTTAGAAGGATTACTTTGCCACAAATTATGCCTACTATTGTTTCTATGGCATTATTGTCGGCAATTTGGACATTTAATTCTTTTGAAATTATTTGGATTTTGACTGAGGGTGGACCGCGTGGCGCTACCACTACATTAATTATTGATACCTTTAAAACAGCCATTTTTAGCTATAAATTTGGTGCGGGCGCAACCAGAGCAGTGCTTGTTGTTTTAATATTAGGTGTATTTTCAGTAATTTATTTAAGCGTATTAGGAAGAATTAGCAAAAAATATAGCTATTCTAGAGTACAAAAATGATGGATAAATATTCACGCTTACATAAGATAGGAATTTATGTTTCTATAGCACTATTCTTATTATTTATGCTACTTCCTTTTGTTGAGATGTTTGTTGCGTCCCTTAGGCCAATAACACACCTGTTTAGTCGTCCTCCACTGGAAGTAGGCGAGACACTGAGTTTTATGGACTTTATGAGTCGATTCTGGTCAGACAAAATGAGTTTTCAGGCTTATAGAGATATGTGGGTAACGGTCCCACAATTGCCGCGCTATATATTTAATAGCGTATTCTTAGCGACTGCTGTTACTGGTATTTCGTTGTGTTTTGTGATACCTGCTGCTTATGCTTATGCACGTTTTAACTTTCGTGGTAAATCACTCAGTCTTACTCTTTTTCTTGCAGTAAATATGTTTTCTGGCGCAGTATTGCTGATACCTTTGTATAAATTATTACGGTCTTATGGCTTATTAAATACTTATTGGGCAATGATCATTCCAGGAGTGGCGTTTCTTATACCTACTGGAATATGGCTACTCAAATCTTTTTTAGAAAAAATCCCTTATGAGTTAGAGGAGGCAGCTTTTGTTGATGGCGCATCTCGACTTTATACATTACGAAAAGTAATTCTGCCACTTGCAGTTCCAGGCATAGTGGTAGTTGGTGTTGCAATATTTATTGGTGCTTATGCACAGCAATTTTTATTTGCACTTACATTTAATCAAAATAGAGATTACATGCCACTTCCAGCTGGAATATTTGAGTTTATTGGGTACCAGTCAGTATTATGGAATGAGATGATGGCAGCGAGTCTTGTAGGAATTCTGCCCGTGTTGTTAATTTTCCTGTTTATGCAGAAACATCTCATAGCAGGTTTAACTTCAGGGGCAGTTAAGGAGTGAGGATTTAAATACTCACATAAAGTGTTACTAGAGTTGTTTTAAATTCTAGTAATTTAATATAAACAGAAAGGAGAAGTAAATGAAAAATATAAAAAAAGGACTCTTCCTAGCATTTATTGGTGCAAGTTTTATGGCGCCAGTTCAGGCTGAAGAAGTTCATATGATAATGTGTGGTGGTGAAATCCGTGCGGCCGATCAAGTAGTAATTTCTGCTTTTGAGGCGAAGAACCCTGGCGTTACTGTTAATGCTGAAGCGCTTCCTTGGGGAACATGCCAAGACAAATCAATGACACTAGCTGCTGCTGGTGACCCACCAGGTTTGTCTTATATGGGTTCACGTACGCTGAAGCAATTAGCTCGTAATGGCCTGATTGTTCCAATAACCATTTCAGAAGATCAACAGGCAATGTATCAGCCAGGTATTCTTAATACTGTAACTGATAGTGGAGAATTTTGGGGCTTCCCCCACGCTTTTTCTACTAAAGCACTATTCATCAACTGTGGTTTAGTTGAAGAGGCTGGTTTAGCTTGTGTTGGCCCTAAAACATGGACAGGAATGTACAATATGGCTAAGGCTATTAATGATAATACCTCAGCTGCAGGTATTGGCATAACTGGAAAGGACTTTGATAACACTATGCACCAATTCCTAAATTACTTATACAGTAATGGTGGCTCTGTAAATGATGCGGCTACTGGGGAGATAACTTTTAACAGTCCTGAGACTATTGAAACACTAGAGTTTTATGGTAAGTTAGCTACGGTTGCACAGGAAGGGCCTATGGCATATGAGCGTTCTCAATTGACTCAGTTGTACAATGATGGTCAGATTGGAATGTACATCAATGGCCCATGGGGCGCAGGTCAACACAATGCAAATATTGCTGAGATAGTTGTGCCTATTCCTGCTGGTCCAAGTGGTGAGAGTGGTACACTATTGATCACAGACTCAATAGCAGTATTTAAAGGTTCTGCTAATGAAGCTCTAGCAATGGAATTAGCCGCTGCTCTTTCATCTGGTGATGCACAATATGACCTAGATATGAGCTGGGGTTTAACGCCAATCATGCAGTATGAAAAAGTGATGGACGATGTTTACTATTCTACTGACTACTGGCAGACATTCGTTGCGTCAATCGGTAGTGGTGGTCCAGAGCCAATGTTTGAGGACTTTAAAGCATTGCAAGCTGGTATTAACGGTGCCATTCAAGGCATGCTTATGGGTGAAGGTTCTGCTGCTGATCTAGTTGCAGAAGCTGCTGAAATTCTAGCAGAAGGTAACTAAGTCAATTAATTGACTATTTCAGGGGCGGCTTAATGTTGCCCTTGAATTTTTTAAGGCTAACTCTGAAAGAAGGTTTTATGAGCTTTTTTTAAAGTTTGCTTTAATCAAAGATTAATACTATTTAATGCATACAGATTATATGCTTTCATTAAGGAAGAAATTATGGCTACAGTAAAACTTGAAAATATCTATAAAAGTTTTGGTGAAACAGAGGTTTTATTTGATATTAATCTTGAAATAAATGACAAAGAGTTTGTTGTCTTTGTGGGACCTTCAGGGTGTGGAAAAACAACCTTATTAAGGATTATTTCTGGGCTTGAAGAGGCTACAAGAGGTCAGGTAATTATTGATGATAAAAATGTCTCTAATGCGCCACCTGTAGAAAGAGGAATTTCAATGGTTTTTCAGTCCTATGCACTGTATCCACATTTGTCTGTTTTTGAAAATATTGCTTTTCCATTAAGGGTGGCGAAGATTAAAGGAAAAGAATTAGAGGAGAAAGTTTTTAAAGCCGCTGATATTTTACGGTTAAGAGATCGTTTGGATTTTAAGCCAGGGCAACTTTCTGGCGGACAACGCCAAAGGGTTGCAATTGGTAGATCGATCGTAAGAGAACCTAAAGTTTTTTTATTTGATGAACCTTTATCAAACTTAGATGCAGCGCTTCGAGCTGACATGAGGGTTGAGCTGGCTAAGTTACATCAAAACTTAAAGACAACAATGATCTATGTCACCCATGACCAGATTGAAGCGATGACTATGGCTGACAAGATAGTGGTTTTGCATGATGGAGTTATTGAACAAGTTGGCTCACCAATGGAACTCTACCACCACCCTATGACAAAATTTGTGGCTGGATTTATTGGGCAACCAAGAATGAATTTTTTAACAACAAACAACGTCGTAGTTAAGAATAAAAAAATAACTGCTAGTGTAACTGAATTTAATAGCGTGACTTTATCAGTTGAAGTAGACGAAACAAAATCAGGTGACGTAATTGAGATTGGTATAAGGCCTGAAGACCTAGAAGTTACTTCAGACAAAAAAGGTTTGCCAATGAATGTTGAAGTCGTTGAACACCTTGGTGCAACAGTAATACTGTATGGCTCTGTACAAGGGAATAGTGATTTTTGCGCCGTATTGCCTAGTGATGTAGATGTGAAACCAGGACAGATAATAAACTTAGAGCTAAACCCATCAAAATGTCACGCTTTTAAATCAAATGGCCAAGCGCTTTATCGAAAATTAGAAGGATAGTTTAGAAGGGGAATATTGATGAGAATAGCTATTGTTGGATTAGGTTTGAGAGCTGGAAACGTCCTAAAGATGATGAAGGAAGAGATGCCAGAAATGGAGCTTGTTGGCTATGTTGATCCTGATCCATGCGGACTTTTACTACTAAAGGATTGTTCAAGTGAGTTAACTAAATACAAAAATCTTGAAAAGATGATTGACGAATGCAAACTTGATTTACTTTGGGTGGCGTCTCCTAATCATCTTCATTTAGAACATATAAAAACAGGACTTGAGGCGGGTCTAAAGGTTTTTTCAGAAAAGCCAATTGTAACAACAAAAAACGATAGTTTTGCTCTCGCTAAACTGATAAAAAAATATGGTGAAAGTCAATTAATGGTAGGTTTGGTGTTGCGCTACTCGCAACATATGCAATATTTACGTCGAGCTATTGACGGTGGATTGTTGGGAAGGATTACATCTATCGAAGCAAACGAGCACATTGCCCCCTACCATGGCTCTTTTTTTATGCGTGATTGGCGTCGACTAAAGCAATATTCTGGCGGCTTTATGCTGGAAAAATGTTGCCACGACTTGGACTTATACAACAGCATTGTTGGTGAGCGGCCCAGCAAGTTGGCCAGTTTTGGTGGGCGTCATAATTTCATCCCTCAAGAGGCCCCTGAGTCTGGTAAGCATGATGATGTTTATCAATCTAAAGAATCTTTTTGGAATTTTGTCAATGATCCATTTGACTCTGATGGTGACATAGTTGATCATCAAAACGCACTGCTTGAATATCCCAGTGGGGTTAGTTTTAGTTTTCATACCAGTATTAATGTGCCTGATGAGCATCGACGATTTTGCATCATTGGCTCCCGCGGCATGGCAGAAGGGGATTTTCTTCGCGGCGATCTTTGTATAACTGATGCACGTACGGGCGCCTGCTTAGAAAAACATAATTTTAATGACACCGAAGCGCACAAAAAAGAATTTGGCTTTCATTATGGTGCGGATAAAGCCATGTGTTTGGATATTATTGGGCACCTGAGGGGTGAAATAAATTCTCTACCGGTTGGCGCTAAAGATGCTATTGAGGCTGGGCTTACGGCAATGAAAATTGATGAAAGCAGAGAATCTGGACAGATGATCAGTATGGCGACAACTTGGTCAGAGCTCGATAAGTGCTATTTAGGAAAAAAACATGATTAAAGGTATTAGTTACTGGGCGTTAGAAGGTGGTCTGGACGGAACTCATTCGATCGACTCGGCAATATACCAAGCAAAATCAGCCGGTTTTGACGCGCTTGAATTGGCAATCTCTACTGAGGGCGTACTAACAACTTCGACTTCAGCTGAGACTTGTAAACAAATTCGCACGAAAATTAACGACTCGGATTTGATTGTAGACACGCTTGCCAGTGGCATGAGTTGGGGTACTAATCCGACAAGCAATGATGCTAAAGTGCGTCAACGTTCAATCGATTTGCATAAAGATGCACTTCGAGTTGCAAGTCATTTGGGTTGTAAAGCGTTACTTTTTGTGCCGGGTGTTGTGAAAAGCCCAATCTCAAGTGATATTGTGCGTTATGACGAGGCTATAAAAAGAGCTAGAGATGCAATAGAACAATTATTACCTGTTGCTGAGGATTGCGGTGTTGATCTATGTCTTGAGAATGTCTGGAATGGGCTTTTTTATTCGCCTTTAGAGTTTCGTGATTTTATTGATTCTTTTGATTCACAGAGCTTAGGTATCTATCTTGATGTGGGGAATTTACTGGGATATCAGCAATACCCGCCACACTGGATTGAGTTGTTGGATTATCGAATTAAGAGAATTCACATTAAAGACTATCGAGAAAATTTTGGTTGGACAGGTGGGTACACCTTTTGTGACCTTGGGTCGGGAGAAGTGCCTTGGGCGGCCACGATTAAAGCGCTTAAAAAGATAAATTACAAAGAAACCATTATTGCGGAAATGTTGCCGTGGGACGAGAGTTTATTGCAACGCACATCAAAAGCAATGGACCAATTGTTTGGTTTCAACACCGATAATTAAAACATAAGATGGCTAGGAAATTAAAAGTAGGTGTGATTGGTCTGGGTATGATGGGCACAACTCATCTTGATATTTATGCACAAATGAGTGAGGTCGAAGTGGTGGCTATTGCTGACACCAACCCAGACTTACTTGATGGCAGCTTGCAGGCAAAAGGAAATATTGAAGGTCAGGCAGCTGGCAGTGTTAAAGCACTCAATGTAAAAAAATACTCAGATGGCATGGGTTTAGTCAGCGACCCAAAGGTGGAGCTCGTGGATATCTGTGTAGGAACTCATTTACATTTTTCTTTTGTTGAGGCGGCCTTGATCCAAGAAAAGCATGTGCTTATTGAGAAACCTTTAGCCAGATCCGCTGAACAGGCAAGACGCATTGTTGAGTTGGCGAAATGCTCAACAAAAGTCGTTATGTCGGCCATGTGCTTACGCTACTGGCCAGCTTGGCTATGGTTAAAAAAAGCGATTGACGATAATCGATTTGGTGCTTGTTTGTCACTCAATTGTAGGCGTCACACATCACACCCACCAGGTGATTTTTACTCGAATAGCGAGCAGTGTGGTGGCGCGTTGCTTGATTTGCATATTCACGACACCGATTTTATAAATTTTTGTTTCGGCATGCCACAAGCTGTTTTTAGCCAAGGCCATTTAGGCCCAAGCGGTGGAATTGATTATGTATCAACACAATATATTTACAACCAAGCGCAAAGAGCAATCGTGCACGCAGAAGGCACTTGGGATCTCCAAGAAGGGTATGGTTTTTCAATGTCGTATACGGCTAACTTTGAAAATGCCACGTTAAATTATGTACTGGCAGATGAAGAAACATTAATGTTATTTGTTGCAGGCGATGAGCCAAAAAACGTAGAATTGCCAGACGGCATGGGCTATGAATTTGAGATTCGTGAGTGTGTTGACACTATCCTAGAGAATCGTTCAACGGATATGAATTTATTAAATCAAGCGGCTGATTCTCTTGTTATTATTGAAGCTGAACAAGCCAGCATAAAGTACTGCTCTGTTGTGCCAATAAAAGAAAGGCTTGACTAAACAGGCTAATCAAATGCAGTTCATCAAATAGTTGAACATGTGTTCAAAGGCGAATCAAATGCTTTGAAGATATCATCAGTAAGTTTAGGATATGTAAAAAATAATTTTAGTATAAGTAAAAAATTGACAAAATACGCCAGACTGTGCTATTCTGTTTTACATATACTAAAATTTATCTAGAAAACTTTCGTGCAGCATTCAAGTCAAAATAATAGTAAAGAAGACGCCGACTCCCTTATTGGTAACAAGTTGCGTGAACATCGTAAGGAATTAAAACTATCAATGAAAGAAGTTGCTGAGGTAGCAGGCTTATCTATCGGTTTTATTTCCCAAGTGGAGCGAGGGTTAACTGCACCTTCACTGTCTTCACTTTCCTCAATTGCAAAGGTTCTAAACACGGATATTTCAACTTTTCTCAGCCAGCCAGAGGGTAAATCGAGCTTTACTCGCAACAAGGATCGTGCCGTTTACACTTTGAGTCACAAAGGTCTTCAGTATGAGCGCTTATCTGCGTCTTTTCCAAGGAGCGTTCTTAATAGTGTCATTATGCATGAAATGCCTGGACATAGGCTAGAGTCAATTAAACATGAAGGCGAAGAGTTTTTTTTTATTTTAGAGGGTGCAATCACGGTCTACATAGAGGAGGAAGAGAACATCCTTGAAGCTGGAGACTCAATTCATTTTGACTCAATGCGTGAGCATTCCGTATGGAACCATACTGACAATCCAACAACAATATTGCATGTTTGCACAATGGATATATTTGGTGACAAACAAGGTACAAAAGAAATTCCCAACACTCGTGCTGGGCGTAAAGGTGTTTAGATAGCTTTGTAACTCATTGCTTATCTAAACTTATTAGTGTTTAACAAGAAGGAGATGTAATGAAAAAAACGTTACTTATAGCCAGCCTAGGATTAGGCTTGGCATTATCAGGAGTGGCTCAAGCCAAGACCCTGGTGTTCTGTTCTGAAGGAAGCCCAGAGGGATTTAACCCTGCGCTGTATTCGGCAGGCACCACGTTTGACGCCTCTTCACAAACAATATACAACCGTCTGGTGCAGTTTGAAACAGGCACCACCAAGGTGATTCCAGGTTTGGCTGAATCTTGGTCTGCTTCTGCAGACGGATTGGAGTATACATTTAACTTGCGTAAAGGCGTTAAGTTCCATACCACTGAGGACTTTACCCCCACACGTGACTTTAATGCCGATGATATTTTGTTTACCTATAACAGAATGTGGAAGGAAGACCATCCTTACCATGATGTAGGCGGTGAGTACTTATATTTCGGCTGGATGGATATGGGTTCACTGCTTAAGTCAATCGATAAGATTGATGACTACACAGTGAAGTTTACACTTACTAAGCCTGAATCACCTTTTGTGTCTAATTTGGCCATGGACTTTGCCTCGGTGTTGTCCGCTGAATACGGAGACAATTTGGCTGCAGCTGGCCGTAAAGCTGACATCGATCATAAGCCAGTTGGTACTGGACCATTCGTCTTAAAGTCTTACAAGAAAGACTCTATGATTCGTTACATAGCACACGATGATTACTGGGACGGTCGCTCCAACATCGACAAACTCGTGTTTGCAATCACTACTGATAACAGCGTTCGTTATCAGAAACTGAAAGCGGGCGAATGTCATGTCATGCCTTACCCTAATCCGGCTGATCTTGCCGCTATGGAAAGTGATCCAGACATCAATTTGATGCGTCAGGAAGGTTTAAACGTGGGCTATTTGGCTTTCAATACTGAAAAACCACCATTTGATCAAAAAATAGTTCGTCAAGCATTGAGTATGGCCATCGATAAGCAGGCTATATTGGATGTGGTATTTGAAGGTGCGGGTTCGATAGCGAAAAACCCAATTCCACCAACCATGTGGTCTTACAACGATGATGTTGTTGACTATCCATACGATCCAGCTAAGGCTAAAGCTATGCTTGATTTAGCAGGCGTGAGTGGACTGAAGACTAACATCTGGGCTATGCCGGTGCAGCGCCCTTACAATCCAAATGCTCGTCGGATGGCTGAACTGATTCAGGCAGACTGGGCTAAAGTAGGTGTTGAGGCAGAAATCGTTACTTTTGAGTGGGGTGAATATCTTAAACGCTCTAGAGACGGTGAACACGACACTATGTTGCTAGGTTGGACTGGTGATAACGGTGACCCTGATAACTTCATGTTTGTGTTGTTAGGTTGTGAAGCTGCCGCGTCTGGTGGTAACCGCGCTCGCTGGTGTAATAAGCCGTTTGATTACCTCTTGCGTCAGGCAAAACAAAAAACTGACCAAGCTGAACGTACCGAGTTGTACGAGATGGCTCAGGTGATCTTCAAAGAAGAGGCGCCATGGGTAACCATTGCTCACTCTATTGTGTTCAAACCTGTTCGTAAGGAAGTAATAGGCTTCAAAGTGCACCCACTTGGAAGTCATATTTTCTACGACGGAGTTGACCTGAAATAGATAATATTTGGCGCAGACTGACAAGAGTCTGCGCCAACATTTCTAATGAGTTGCTAGACCCAATAGCTGTCACCATTTTTTGACTGAGTGCTATTGGATCTAATAATCCATTTTCTTGATATAAGATCCTAATGCTTCACTTTCTAATTAACCGATTAATGTTACTGGTGCCAGTGTTTTTTGGCGTCACCCTAGTGGCCTTTGGGTTTATAAGGGTGTTGCCGGGCGACCCAGTAGAAGTATTGGCTGGAGAACGTGGTGTTAGCCCAGAAAAACACGCTGAAATATTGGCTCAATTGGGTTTCGATAAACCACTATGGCAACAATATTTTTCCTATTTAGGCGACATACTTCAAGGTGATTTAGGCGTCTCTATAATTACCAACAGACCGGTGATTGAGGAATTCTTCGAGTTGTTTCCGGCTACCGTTGAGCTTGCAACTTGCGCCATTATTTTTGCGCTAATCATAGGCATACCAGCGGGCATTATTGCAGCTACAAAACGTGGAACTTGGGTTGACCAAGGCATTATGGGCTTGTCTTTAACTGGCTATTCGATGCCTATATTCTGGTGGGGCTTATTGCTAATCATCTTGTTTTCCAACACCTTGGGCTGGACACCTGTATCGGGACGTTTGTCATTTATCTTTGAGGTTGATCATGTGACGGGCTTTATGTTAATTGACACTCTGCTAAGCGACGAGCAAGGGTCGTTTTGGTCAGCGTTACATCATTTGATTCTGCCTTCTGTCGTGCTAGGCACCATACCATTGGCCGTTATTGCGCGTCAAACTCGCTCTGCCATGCTTGAAGTGTTAAGTGAAGATTACGTACGTACCGCTCGTGCAAAAGGCTTATCGCCGTTTCGGGTAATAGCTATTCATGCCCTGCGTAATGCCTTGATTACGGTTGTTACAGTTATTGGTCTGCAGGTTGCCTTATTATTAGCCGGCGCCATATTAACAGAGACTATTTTTGGCTGGCCAGGTATCGGCAAATGGATTATTTTTTCGGTGTTTAGTCGTGACTATTATGCGGTGCAAGGAGGGCTGTTACTTATTGCCGTATGCGTCATGATTGTCAATTTAATAGTGGATCTTCTCTATGGCTTTATTAACCCAAGAATCTTACAACAAAGGAATAAGACATGAAAAATCCTACCGTTGTTTCGAAGTCTTTACGGGTTCAACAATGGCGTGAATTTTGGTTTTATTTCAGCGCCAGCAAAACAGCAGTAGCAGGGCTTATATTTTTGATTGGCGTGGTTCTTATGGCGCTGTTTGCTGACGTTATCAGCCCACATGAACCAGCAGAACAGTATCGTCAGTTTGCCAAAGTTCCTCCGGCATGGAAGGATGGCGGCCAGATTCAATTTTTATTAGGCACAGACTATGCAGGTCGCGACATGTGGTCACGCATCATTCATGGCTCTCGCTTGTCGTTGTTGGCTGGCTGCGTTGTCGTAGTACTGTCATTGTCTATCGGCGTATTGTTGGGTTTAGTGGCAGGCTATCGAGGCGGCTGGCTTGACTCGCTTATCATGCGAGTGATGGATACTATTATGGCAGTACCGGGTTTGCTAATGGCGCTGGTGTTTGTAGCAATATTGGGTCCAGGCCTGTTAAATGCAATGGTGGCGATTGCCATTACTTATACCCCATCATTTGTGCGCTTAACACGAGCTTCAACGCTTACTGAGCTGAACCGTGATTACGTTACTGCTAGCAAAATGGCAGGCGCCAGACCAATGCGTTTGATGTTTATTAGCATTCTGCCTAACTGTATGGCGCCATTAATTGTACAGGGCACCTTAAGTTTTTCTACCGCCATTCTTGACACGGCTGCATTAGGGTTTTTGGGTATGGGTGCACAAGCGCCGATGCCAGAATGGGGTACTCTGATTGCCGAAAACCGCGACTTAATGTTAAGCGCTCCATGGACAGTTACCTTTCCTGGTATTGCGATCTTACTAGCAGTGTTGGCCATTAATCTTGTGGGTGATGGTTTGCGTGATGCGCTTGACCCAAAACTCAAAAGGTCCTAGCCATGCCCTTATTAGAAATTGTTAATTTGACCGTTGATTTTGCCACTGCCAATGGGTCTTTTAGGGCGGTAGATAGTATTGATCTAAGTATTGATGAAAGAGAAATTGTAGCCATCGTGGGTGAGTCGGGTTCTGGCAAGTCAGTAGCTATGCTGGCCCTTATGGGGTTGTTGCCATGGACAGCAACAGTTAGTGCAGACTGTATACGCTTTGATGGCCAAGATTTGCTTGGTATGAATGACAAGCAAAGACGAAAAATCATTGGCAAAGATATTAGTATGATATTCCAAGAGCCCATGACCAGTCTTAATCCATGTTTTACCATTGGATATCAATTAACCGAAGTCCTTTGTCAACACTTTGGTGGTCGACGTCGTAGCTATAATAATCGCGCTGTTGAGCTATTACAGCAAGTGGGTATTCCTGCTGCTGAAACTCGGTTAAATGCATACCCACATCAATTGTCAGGCGGCATGTGCCAAAGAGTAATGATTGCCATGATGATTGCCTGTCAACCTAAATTATTGATTGCAGATGAGCCCACCACTGCTCTGGATGTAACCATTCAAGCGCAAATATTGGAGTTGTTGGTTGAATTACAACAAAACAACAACATGGCCTTGGTTTTAATAACTCATGATATGGCTGTTGTGGCAGAAACTGCGGAAAGAGTAGTTGTTCTATACGCTGGTTGGCAAGTTGAACAACGATCGGCGCTAGATTTGTTCAGCAATCCACGACACCCTTATACAGAGGCCTTGTTAAATGCCTTGCCAGAACGGGCACAAGGAAAACTACTCAATGCCATTCCGGGCGTAGTGCCAGGGCAGTTAGATCGACCTAAAGGTTGTATATTCAATCCTCGTTGTTGTTATGTTCAAGATCTTTGTCGCCAACAAATCCCAGAGCGACAGGAAGGCGTTTTGTGCCATTATCCTTTAGAGTTGGACCTTAAACCATCACGCTCAAGTCAAGATATGGTCACCGACTCATGATTCAACCGATTGTCAAAGCTCGAGACCTTCAAAAACACTATCCTGTTAAAAGTGGATTTTTGAAACCATCGCAAAATTTACGCGCCCTCGCTGGAGTGAGTTTTGATTTATATGCGGGTCAAACTTTGGCTGTAGTTGGTGAATCCGGTTGCGGCAAATCAACGTTAGCACGTTTGCTTGCCATGATTGAAGAACCCACATCTGGGCGATTAAGTATTGATGGAGTAGATTTAACGGAAGTCAATAATAAATCTTTGAGCAAAGGATTAAGACAAAAAGTGCAAATGGTTTTCCAAGATCCTTTTGGGTCGCTTAATCCACGCCATAAAATTGGCGATATCTTGCAAGAACCTCTCGTGATCAATACCGGTTTAAATGCCAGTGAAAGGCGACAGAAAGCATTAGAAATGATGAGCCTTGTAGGGTTACGAGAAGAGCATTTTCAACGCTATCCACATATGTTTTCTGGTGGTCAACGACAAAGAATTGCCATTGCTAGAGCGCTGATTCTTAAGCCTAAGGTAGTGGTGTTAGATGAGCCTGTTTCGGCACTCGATGTGTCGATTCAAGCGCAAGTTATAAACCTATTAATTGAATTGCAACAAGAACTAAGTTTGGCCTATGTTTTTATTTCTCACGACCTTAGTGTGGTCCGCCACATTGCTGATGAGGTTTTGGTAATGTACTTGGGTAGACCTGTAGAACACAGCTCAAAGGAGGTGCTGTTTAGTAATCCACAACACCCCTATACGCAAGCCCTATTGTCAGCCACGCCTCAAGTAGCCACTCAACGGGATAGACAACGTATTAAGCTAAAAGGTGAGATGCCCTCACCCATCGATCCGCCAAGTGGTTGCGTCTTTAATCCTCGCTGCCAGTACGCTAATCAAGACTGCCTGACTACCCCGCCTGTTATGGAGTTATATAATGAATCTAGAGTGGCATGCTGGGCACTTAAGCAACGACGCATTGGAGATGAAAAACTCGCAAACTAAATCTATGTTATGACCGATAAATATTCAAAAAAATTAAATAATCTCAGGCACCTAATGGAGTTGAACAAAATTGATTTGTTAGCCCTTGGACCTGGCACACATATGAATTGGCTGTTGGGATTTAATCCATTCCCAGATGAAAGACCGTGCATGCTATTAGTAGGACAAGAAAAACTGGCATTTTTGATGCCATCAGTTAACGCTGAAGGTGTAAAGGAAAAAACCAACATTCCCATGCACTGTTGGAATGATGAAGTTGGAGCAGAGCAAGCTCTTAAAGATGCCTTGTTAAGCACGGGTACGGCTACTTCCAAACATATTGCTATTGATGAAGCCATGCGTGCACACTTTGCCTTGTTACTTATTGAGTCTTTGTTCAGCCCTTCCTATGAATATACCACCTCAACAATTGGTGCATTAAGAATGCGCAAGGATCACGATGAGTTCGTCAATCTCAAAGAAAATGCATTGATTGATGATAGAGCTATGCAAGTTGGATTTGCAGCGATACGAGAAGGTGTGAGTGAGTTAGAAATCGCAGAAGCCATCAATAAACATTTTATTTCTGAGGGAGCAAAACCTCAATTTTGTATTGTAGGCTCTGGTCCAAACAGTGCATTCCCTCATCATCACACAGGTGAAAGAAAAGTTCAACGAGGTGATGTCGTTCTAATTGATATAGGCGGAAGAAAGGGAACTTTCCCAAGTGACATGACTCGCATGTCAGTATTGGGCGAGCTTCCGGAAGACTACCTCGAGATTCATGCGATAGTGGAGTCTGCTGTAAAGGCCGCACTATCAGCCGCAAAACCGGGCGTAATGGCAAAAGATGTTGATGCCGCGGCTAGAAATGTAATTAAAGAAGCCGGCTATGGAGAGTATTTCGTGCATCGACTAGGACACGGCCTAGGAATAGATATACATGAGCAGCCTTACATAACAGCTACGTCTGAGGTGATTCTTGATGAGGGAATGGTGTTTTCAATTGAGCCAGGAATATACATACCGGGAAAGTTTGGCGTTAGATTGGAAGAGATTGTTATTTTGAGGGCCAATGGTCCAGAAATATTATCGGAACTAACCCGTGAGCTGAAAATGCTAAATTAAGTTTTTTTGATTACTAATAACAAGTTTTTATGAACTATGAATTTAATCTAACTACATAATAAATTGGGTTAAACTTCTTGGGTCCTAGTCCTACTTTAGGATTAGTTTTTTTTAACAATTGGAGAGATTCAAATGAAAAAAGAGTTACAAATGAGATATTTTGCCAAATCCTTGGCAGGCGGGGTGTTGTTAGCAGCAACTCTCGCATCAACAACGGTCCTTGCTGCGGGCACACATCCGACAACGGGTGAGGCGTTAGCAGATGATCAAACATTTACCTACAGTATGCTTGATGAGCACAGCTCTATAGATCCGCAAATTGTTGAGGACGTGTCTGGCTCTGAGCTAGTACGCGACCTTTTTGAAGGTTTAATGAATCAAGATGCTGACGGTAATCTTGTGCCAGGTGTTGCCACAGGTTTTACGACCAATGAAGCTAAAGATGTTTACACCTTTACATTGCGTAAGGATGCAAGATGGTCTGATGGCAAGCGCGTCACCGCTGGTGACTTTGTTTATGCCTGGAGACGTCTAGCAGATCCTGCAACCGCTTCACCATACTCTTGGTTTGCTGATATTATGTCACTTGAAGGTGTTGGTGATGTTATGTCGGGCGATGCAGATCCATCAACATTGGGTGTTAGCGCCATTGACAACCACACGCTTGAAGTTCGCTTAACGGCTTCATTGCCATACTTTGCCTTAATGACAACACATGCTTCAACTTTCCCGTCTCCACAGTGGGCAATTGAAGAGCATGGTGATGATTGGACGAAAGTAGGTAATATAGTTTCTAACGGCGCTTATGTGCTAACCGAGCACATTCCGAACGAGCGCTCAGTTCGTGAACGTAATACCGCGTATTGGGATAACGATGCGACAATATTGGATAAGGTGGTAGCGCTGATTATTAACGATGAGAACACTGATTTGACTCGTTATTTAGCCGGTGAGCTTGATAAAGGCACTGTGCCTTCAGGTCAGTACCTGCGTTTGAAGGCAGAGTATCCAAACCAAGCAACTTCATTCCCGCGTCTCTGTACTTACTACTATTCGTTTAACGTATCAGAGAGTGGCCAGGAAGCATTGAAAGATATCCGCGTTCGCCAAGCTTTATCTTATGCGGTTGATCGTTCTGTGATTACTGATAAGATTCTGCAAGCAGGTCAGACGCAAGCGTTTACATTTACACCAGGCGCAACAGCAGGCTTTGATGTGCCTGAAGTTGATTTTGGCGTAATGACTCAGGCCGAGCGCAATGCAAAAGCGAAAGAGTTGTTGGCTGATGCTGGCTATGGTGCGGACAATCCATTGTCAATCGACCTTCTATACAATACGTCTGAAAGTCATAAGAAAATTGCTATTGCAATTTCTCAAATGTGGAAGGAAACTTTGGGTGTAACCGCAACACTAGCCAATATAGAATGGAAAACATTCCTGCAAGTACGTGGCAAGCAAGACTTTGATGTTGCGCGTGGCGGCTGGTGTGGTGACTACAACGAAGCATCTACTTTCCTAGATTTGTTAACCACAAAATCGGGTTACAATGATGGCAAGTACAGCAACGCTGAAGTTGACGCTTTAATGGCAGAAGCCAAAACGCTAAGCGATACGAAAGCTAACTACACACGTGTAGAGGAAATCTTGGCGACTGAAATGCCAGTCATTCCAATTTATCACTATGCTGGTGTATTCATGCTTAAGGAGAACCTTAAGGGCTGGCCTTATGGCAACGTAGAGCAGAACTGGTATTCTCGTAATCTTTATAAGATTGCTGATTAATACTTTGTTCTAAGTTGAAACACCGCGCGAATATCGGGCGGTGTTTTACTTTGTCAGTTCGGTACAATGATATCGGATGCACATTTATTCTTAGGCTTACACTATGCTTAATTACGTTATTAAACGTGTAGGGATTGCTATCCCGACAATGTTAATTCTAATCATATTATCCTTCCTGTTGATGCATGCTGCACCAGGTGGGCCATTCACTTCAGATAGACCTCTGCCAGCACAAGTGCTGGCAAATATTGAGGCGAAATACGGTTTGGATCAGCCGCTTTGGCGTCAAATGATCAATTATGTCTGGGGTGTTGTAACACAGTTCGATTTTGGGCCTTCTTTTAAATACAAAGACCGAACGGTGAATGAAATCATTGCCCAGGGTTTTCCTATCACTCTGAAATACGGCTTTTTATCATTTATTTTTGCAATCGGCGTCGGCATTCCGTTGGGTGCCATTGCTGCAATTCGACAAAATACTTGGATAGACTACCTAGCTGTCGGTGTTTCGATTGGTGCACAGGTTCTACCAAACTTTGTCATGGCGCCTTTATTGGTCATTGTTTTTACCCTGTGGTTAGGCTGGCTACCCGGTGGAGGCTGGGGCGGCGGCTCCTGGGAGTATTTGATTATGCCAGTCATTGCGCTGTCGACAAGCTACATGGCATCGATTGCGCGAATAACGCGATCGTCAATGTTGGAAGTTTTAAACACAAATTATATTCGCACGGCTAAGGCAAAGGGCCTTCCCACGAAAACGATTCTTTTGCGCCACGCATTAAAACCCTCATTACTGCCAGTGATATCTTATCTTGGGCCGGCCTTTGTTGGCTTGATTACTGGCTCAGTTGTCATTGATATTTACTTTTCGACAGGTGGCATGGGCTATTTCTTTGTCAATTCAGCGATGAATCGAGACTACTCAGTGATGATGGGCATTACTATTTTGGTTGGCTTTCTCACCATTATGTTTAGTCTTGTTATTGATCTGCTCTACGCATGGGTCGATCCAAAAATTCGTTATTGATGATTGAGGTATAGAGAATGATTGTAGCGAACAAGAAAAAAATACACCAAATGAGTGATAATTTGTCGGAATCGGAATTTGTTCAGGGTAGATCTCTTTGGGCGGATGCCAGAAGGCGGTTTATGGGTAATAAAGCTGCAACGGTAAGCCTGTATATTTTGGTGCTGATCGTTTTATTCTCTTTTATTGGTCCTTGGTTTGCTGTTTGGACAAACGAAGAAATTGATTGGGGCGCTATGGGCTCAGCTGCCACACAAGGTATGCCATCATTTGCAACAGGACACTTTTTTGGTACCGATGATTTGGGTAGGGATATATATTCTCGTGTTATTCAGGGTACGCAAATTTCACTGATGATTGGTGTTATAGGCGCTGCTATTGCCGTGGTGGTTGGCACGCTTTACGGGTCTATTTCTGGCTATGTGGGCGGGCGTACAGATCAGATCATGATGAGAATCGTTGATATTTTGATGGCCATTCCGTTTATGTTTGTGCTTATTTTAATGTTGGTGGTTTTCGGTCGCTCAATTGGCATGTTGTTTGTCGGCATTGGCTTGTTGTCGTGGTTGGACATGAGTCGAATTGTTCGAGGTCAGACTTTAAGCCTCAAAAATAAAGAGTTTATTGAGGCGGCTCAGGCGACAGGCGTTTCCGATTTTAAAATTATCACTCGACATATTGTGCCAAATCTGCTAGGTGTTGTTGCCGTTTATGCCACCCTACTTGTGCCAGGCATGATTCTTGCGGAGAGCTTTATTTCGTTTTTGGGTTTAGGCGTTCAAGAGCCAAACACAAGTTGGGGTGCGTTGATTTCTGAGGGTGCTGGCACAATTCGCTACGATACCGAGTGGCAGTTGTTGTTCCCACTTGCATTTTTTGTGGTGAGCCTTTTCTGTTTTTATTTTATTGGTGACGGTCTGCGTGATGCACTTGATCCCAAGGATAGGTAAGCGCATATGAGTTTTCTGGAAGTAAACAATCTAAATGTAGAATTTGACACAGCGGATGGCAAGGTGCGCGCTGTCAACAACGTCAACTTCTCTCTTGAAGAAGGAAAAACCTTAGCCATTGTCGGTGAGTCTGGCAGTGGCAAAAGTCAAACGGTATTTGCCATGATGGGATTATTAGCTCATAACGGCACATCGGTTGGTAGTGTGAAATTTGATGGCAATGAAATACTCAATTTAACAGGGCCAGAACTCAATCTAATTCGTGCTGAAAAAATGGCCATGATTTTTCAAGACCCAATGACCAGCCTTAACCCCTATATGCGTGTATCAGAGCAAATGGCAGAGGTGTTGACCCATCATAGAGGATTGTCTAAATCGGATGCAGTTAAGGAATCAGTGGCGATGCTCGATGCCGTGCAAATCCCCGAAGCCAAGAGTCGTATTCGAATGTATCCGCATGAGTTCTCCGGCGGTATGCGCCAGCGTGTAATGATTGCGATGTCGCTATTGTGTCAACCCAAACTACTGATAGCCGATGAGCCAACGACTGCGCTTGATGTGACTGTCCAAGCGCAAATCATGAAACTGTTGTCCGATATTCAAAAAGAATTCGGAACTGCAATCATTCTAATCACTCATGACCTCGGCGTTGTTGCGGGCAATAGTGACGATACTCTAGTAATGTACGGCGGTCAGGTAATGGAAATTGGCACGACCGAACAAGTTTATGCCAACCCAACCCATCCTTATACACAGGGTCTAATGAGTGCTGTGCCTCGGCTCGATCACGACGGCACTGAGTTGACCACCATTCCCGGCAATCCACCTAATATGATGCTACTGCCTGAAGGCTGCCCTTTCTGCCCACGATGTAAATTTGCCAAAAGTGAGTGTAAAACAAAAGTGCCTGAATTAATATTTACCGGTACAAGTGGTAGTCACTACAGGGCTTGCAATGTCGCCGTGGAGGAATTAGTGTGAATAACGACACCATTTTGCAGGTTGATAATCTAAAAGTCACGTTTGACATCTCGCCAGAGGGTGCCATGCCTTGGACAAAATCTCAAAGTCTGCTTGCAGTAGACGGTGTATCGTTTGAATTAAAGGCAGGAGAAACCTTAGGGATCGTTGGTGAATCAGGCTGTGGTAAGTCAACATTGGCTCGTGCTATTATTCGTATGGTGCCCGCCAAAGACGGTAAAGTTGTCTGGCTTGGCAGTGATCTTTTGACGCTCGACAAAAAAACAATGCGTGGCCATCGCAAAGAAATTCAGATGATTTTTCAAGACCCGTTAGCAAGTCTTAATCCTCGTATGAATGTCGGCGAAATAATAGCCGAGCCTTTAAAAACACACTATCCTAAAACTTCAAAATCTGAAATCAAAACTAAGGTTAAAGGAGTGATGGAAAGAGTTGGGCTTCTGCCTAACCTTGTCAATCGTTACCCTCATGAGTTCTCCGGTGGCCAGTGCCAGCGTATTGGTATTGCTAGAGCATTGATATTAAAGCCCAAGTTGATTATTTGTGACGAGCCTGTTTCAGCTTTAGACGTATCCATTCAAGCTCAAGTGGTGAATTTATTGATGGAGTTGCAAGAGGAGATGGGTCTATCCATCATTTTTATTGCCCATGATTTGAGTATTGTTAAACACATTAGCACTAGGATTTTGGTTTTGTATTTGGGCAATATGATGGAAATGGCGAACAGTGCTGATATTTACGCCAATCCACGTCACCCATACACACAAGCGCTGATTTCAGCTGTGCCAATTCCCGATCCAATAATAGAAAAAAACAAAGAGTTGATTCTTATTGAGGGCGACTTACCTTCACCAATCAACCCGCCATCGGGTTGTGTTTTTCGAACACGCTGTCGAATGGCTCAAGATATTTGCAGTAATGAAAAACCAGAATTTAAAAACGCCACGAATGATCATAAAGTGGCCTGCCATTTCAGTAGCTAAAGAGGTTTGGTTGCAATTAAATACACAGGGTTACAATGATTATTAAGATAAGCAACAGCTTGAAAATGGTGCCACTGGCACTGAGTCATGCCGAGGAGCTTTTCTCTCTGGTTGATTTGAATCGAGACTACTTGCATCAGTGGATGGGATGGCTGGACAAGACTACAGCTGTTGCTGACGTCGAGACTTTTATTAAAGAGTGTGACGAACAAAATGAGAAAGGCTGTGGCTTGCAATTTGTCATAACTGAAGAAGATGATATTTGCGGTATTCTTAACTTTCACAGAATCGACAAAATGCACAATACAGGCGAAATTGGTTACTGGTTATCTCAGTCACATGCCGGCAGGGGCATAATGAACCTAGCCGTCAAAGAGCTTGTTCGAATTGGTTTTCGAGAGCTTAATCTAAATATAATTGAAATACATTGTGCCGAAGCTAATGTCAAAAGCCGCGCCGTCCCTGAGCGTCTTGGTTTTACTTATGAGGCCACATTGAGGCAGCGTGAATGGCTTTATTCAAAATATGTCAACCATGCGATATACTCAATGCTTGCAAGTGAGTACAGTGAATAGCATAAAAATTTAGCAAATTATTAAAATGGGGCTGAAATTAGCTAAAAAGAGCCATTTAATGGGCAAAAAATGCTGTTTTGGAGGGTTTTTAGGTGGTTTATTGGCTTGCTAGAAGTGGCTTTAGGAAAATTTTGGATTTTTTACCCCAGGGCAGTTTCTCTTGCCTAACGGCAATTCACCTCCTCAATATGAGATAAAAAGTTAGAACTTTATGGTATTTATAGTTAAATTGGCGCTCTTTAGCGCCATTTTTATTTAACATCAAGCCTATGTTTTTGTATATCCCTAAAAAGACAACCCTGCGATGACTGATAGCGCATCAAAAGCCTCTGCAAACCGTCTCGGTATTGTATTAATTATTGTCAGTATGGCGTTTTTCACCATGGCTGATTTGTTTCTTAAATTTTCTTCAGAGTTTGTCACTACAGGCCAAATTACCCTAGCTTTAGGGGTGGGTGGAACCTTTATGTTTTGGGTGCTGCTTGCACGCAAAGGGGAGACTGTATTCAGCTCGGTTTTCTATGAAGCTCCTGTGATATTACGTACAGCGGGTGAATTGGTGGCTACCTTGTTTATCATATTGGCATTGACCTATGCTAGCTTTACGAGTGTGGCAGTTATCCTGCAAACATTGCCATTGTTATTAACCTTATGCTCGTTTTTGTTTCTAAAAGAGCGTGTGGGCATTCATCGTTTGTCCGCTATATTGTTGGGCTTTGGTGGCGTGTTGTTAATTATTCGCCCTGGCACTGATGGCTTTGATGCTTATTCTTTGCTAGCCATATTGGCAGTCATTGGTATGACCATGCGTGATTTTGGTTCGCGTTTGGTGGGCAGTCATATTTCTAATGAGAGGCTCGCTATTTTTGGAACTTTAGGGCAAATAATTCTCGGCATTGGCCTGATGACTTTTGAGGAAGGGCATTCGATACCATCAATGGAGGTCACACTGTATTTGGTGGGTATGGTCGTATTTGCCAGTGTCGCGATCTTGTTGGTCACCAAGGCGATGCGAATAGGGGAAATATCGGCTGTTAGTCCTTTCCGTTACTCTAGGTTATTTTTTGGCATGTTAGTTGGTATTGTTGTTCTGGGTGAAACGGTTGATCAAATCATGATTATTGGCTCAGCAATCATCATCTTTTCGGGTTTATATTTATGGCTGCGTGAGCGCAAAATAACTCAAAATAGTTAATGCATTTGGCGGCATGAGAATGGCCAGATAGAGAAAGAGCTCAATGTTAAAGACGGCACACTAGATGGCAAGAGTACTACGTTATTTGTCAGCTAGAGTGTAATCATTCCTTTCTTCTAAGTTTTCTGATAGGTATTCTACAAACTCCCAGTCCCTGCCTTCATGGTCATAGAAGTAGACTCGTTTACGAAAAGGGTGATTATTTTCGATTGTTGATTCAATATAGTCGGCAGCAAGAAGACGACTACGAACTTGTTCAGCGTTGTCAACCATGTATCCAAGGTGATTAACTCCTGACTTGCCAGAATAGGGCGTCCAATCAGATGATTCTTTTTGAGTGGAATTGTTCAGAGCGATGTAGGTTGTGTCATTGCCAATATGTACCCACCTATCGCCATCGATACCGGTTTCGTCATGACGAATAATGAAATCAGGAAGCGCTGTTTGCAAAAACTTTATCATCCCGTCAATATCATCAACACAAAGGTTGGCATGCTCTAGTTTTGTGCTCATCAAAATACTCCAAAAATAGTGAGTTTATTTTATGCGTATCTATATTCTAATACCTATTTATTTACACTTTCAAGGGGCTGTGGAACATGTTTTATGTGGCAATAAATTAATAAACCTCTTTGTTGCTACTGTTGTACTCACCTCGCCTTAATAAAAATATCGCCCTCGCTATGATGAATATCGATTACTCAAGCCTCAATACTACTGCAAACGTTGTGACGTCTCATGGAACATATCCCTTGAAAGTCGTTGAAAAACCTTTTTATGATCCCAAGAAACGCCTAGCCTTAATTACGTAAAATATACCAATTCCGCCCCTCGAATACAGGAGAAAAAATGTCAGAATTATCAATTAATCTTTGCTGGAGAAGAAAAGAAACCGAACTCATACCAGGCGAGTTTTCTAGTGAGCACGAGGTTGCCTACAATGATAAATTCAAAGTCACTGCCGACACTGCTCCTGACTGGGGAGGGTCTGCTCTAAACACAAACCCTGAGCAGGCATTAGCAGCCTCGTTAAGTAGCTGTCATATGATGACTTTTTTGGCTTTAGCAGCAAAAACAAAATGGCCTTTACTTTCCTATGATGACCAGGCAATTGCCCACTTGGGAAAAAATAGCAAAGGTCAAATGACCGTTAGTCGAATTGATTTAAATCCAAAAGTATCATTCGACAGTGGCTTTGAAGTCAGTGAAGCAGAAATGGTAAAGATGCATGATAGAGCTCACAGATATTGTTTTATTGCAAACACCCTAGATGGCGGCGTTAAGGTTAACATTAACATTTAATTAGTTTATAGGTAATATTATGAGTGGCAATCACAACAATACTAGCAGCTCTATTCAGTCAGATATATTGCTTGAAGAGTTGACTGAAAATGGAGTAATGCGCTTAACACTGAACGATAGTAAGCGAAGAAACGCGTTATCTGAAGAGATGATGGCCAAACTTACTGATTCCTTAGATCAAGCTTCAAAAAATGATGCGGTTAGAGTTATAGTTATTGCGGGAAAGGGCCCCGCCTTTTGTGCCGGCCATGACTTAAAACAAATGTCAGCCGGGCGAAATAATGCTGATAACGGCCATGAGTATTTTAAAGAGGTGTTCACAGTTTGCTCCAAACTTATGCAGTTGATTACCAATAACTCTAAGCCAGTAATTGCAGAAGTTGCAGGTGTTGCAGCAGCAGCAGGCTGCCAGTTGGTTGCAAGTTGCGACCTAGCTATTGCCGGTGAATCTGCTCGTTTTGTAACACCAGGGGTAAATATTGGCCTTTTCTGTTCAACTCCCATGGTTGCTCTATCAAGAAATGTGTCTAACAAGGCTGCGATGGAGATGCTTCTGACTGGAGAGATGGTGGATTCAAAAAAAGCGGAACATATTGGCCTTATAAATCGAGTTGTTGACGATAAAAAAATAACGGAAGCAACTATGGCTATGGCTGAAATTATTGCCTCTAAATCAAGAATGACAGTAAAAACTGGTAAGCAGGCCTTTTATAGACAAAAAGAAATGTCGCTTACTGATGCTTACGACTACGCATCATCTGTAATGGTAGAGAACATGTTGAAAAGTGATGCTAAAGAAGGCATTGATGCTTTCTCAGAAAAACGTCAGCCTAAATGGCAAGATGAATAGTAATATCAGTAATGCACAATCCTTATAACACCGACCTAGATCGCAACCCGGCTAATTATCAGCCGCTAACTCCTCTCACTTTTCTAGAGCGAGCTGCATCAGTCTTTCCAGAACATACTGCAATAATACATGGGACCATTAGGCGCAACTACGCTGAATTTTATCGCCGGTCTCGGCAGCTTGCTTCTGCGCTTTCCGATAAGGGTATTGGACGTGGTGATACAGTTTCAGTAATGCTTGCAAACACACCCGCAATGTTGGAGTCACATTATGGTGTGCCAATGTGTGGCGCAGTTTTACATAGCGTAAATACTCGACTTGATCCTGCAACAATTGCTTACCAACTAGACCACGCTGACGCTAAAGTACTGATTGTTGATCGTGAGTTTCTTGATATTATTGGATCTGCACTAGAGCTATCTCACGTTAATCCCATACTGGTTGACTACAATGACAGCGAGTTTCCAATAAGTGAAGAGCTCTCAGGTGCAACAGAATATGAGTCTTTTTTATCTCAAGGGAATGATAACTTTGATTGGCTAATGCCTGAAGATGAGTGGGACGCCATCTCACTAAATTATACCTCTGGCACCACTGGCAACCCAAAAGGAGTTGTTGCACACCATCGTGGCGCTTACCTTTTGGCCCAAGGCAACGCACTCATTGCATCAATTAATAAACACGCAGTCTATCTTTGGACTCTGCCTATGTTCCATTGCAACGGTTGGTGCTTTCCGTGGACAATGTCTGCAATAATCGGAACTCACGTTTGCTTAAGGCATGTTCGACCTGGGCCGATTTGGGATGCAATCTCTACACATAAGGTTACCCATTTATGTGGAGCACCTATTGTCATGTCAACACTATTAGCCGCAGACCACAAGGACAAGCGTTTGCTGCATGACGAAGTGCAGTTCTTTACAGCAGCAGCGCCACCACCAGAGCGTGTTTTGGCCGATATGAAAACTGCAGGATTCAATGTCACCCATCTTTATGGATTAACCGAAACGTACGGCCCCGCGGTAGTAAACGATTGGCATGCAGAGTGGGACGTGATGGATGGCATGGCGCAGGCTGCACTCAAAGCACGTCAGGGTGTGCGCTATCTTCCGCTTGAAGCGTTAGCTGTTCTTGATCCTGAAACCATGAATCCAGTACCGCGCGACGGGGTCACTATTGGCGAGGTAATGTTCCGTGGTAATGTAGTTATGAAAGGCTATCTAAAGAACAAACAGGCCTGTGATGATGCCTTCGCAGGCGGCTGGTTTCATTCCGGTGATCTTGGGGTGATGCACGAAGATGGTTATATTCAACTTAAAGACCGCTCAAAAGATATTATTATTTCCGGCGGTGAAAATATCTCCTCAATAGAGATTGAGGAGGTTTTGTATAAACATCCGGCTGTTGCTGTCGCCGCAGTGGTTGCTATGCCAGACGAAAAATGGGGCGAAACTCCTTGTGCCTTTATTGAGCTGGGTGACGGCCAGGATGTTACTCAAGCCGAGTTGATACAATGGTGTAGAGACAATATGGCCGCTTTTAAAACACCTCGTAAGTTTGTTTTTGAAGCAATCCCCAAAACCTCGACTGGGAAAATACAAAAATTTATTTTGCGTAAACGGGTGCGGTAGCGAATTAAGGCAACGGTTAGCTTGCTGAATTGATTTGATAGCGTGATTTGGCTAACCATTGTGGCTGGATTTCACCCCCCCAGCCAGGCTCGTCCGTCACAACATCCCTACCACCCTCAATGGTAAAGGGGGAATATGTGAACAGATCCTGCTGCCACGGATAATAATCAAAAGGCTTCTATTCCTAGTGAGATTATAAAGATGATTATTAGTCTTGAAAAAGTCGTTGACGAGATAGTCGACAAAGACTAGTGCATGCAACAAAGTGGGTAAGTCCTATTACCTAAATTTCCTTTTCATGCGACCCTTAAATATTGCAGAGCTCCAAGTGAGGACAATACCAATTAAGGCAGCACTTAATAGATAAGTGAAAGGTAGGCTTCCATCTGATCCATAGATAATTGCTCTATAGGCAGCACCTATAGAGTCAAAAGGCACTGAAGTACCAATTAATTCTAACCATTCTGGCGCAGCACTAACCGGCATCATTGAGCCACTAAGTACAGATTGATAAAAAACGGTTGGAAGGATAATAATCAAAGCTGAAAGCCCGATAATTTCAAAGACTCCTAGAAAAAACCAAACCAAGCAAATAGTAACAAGCCATACATTGAGCCAAACCATTAAAAACGTTTCCCATTGAAGGCTAGTCAATGTCACAACTAATGCTAAAGCTAAGCTGGCGACTCCCATTACCATGATTGGTACGAAAGTTCTCACATATGCACGGTTTAATAGTGACATTTGTTTTGTTCCAAGAAATAGCAGAATTGATCCTACCATTGAGGCAAGCCAACTTGTAAAACTCATAACAAAAGGAGCGGAGACTGAGGCTAAGCTTTTTGCTGTATAGAGAGTCTCAACATTTGCAGTGACTAGCATCCCTGGATTAGGAGCCTGGTTATTAGATTTAGCTAGGCGAAGGCTTGCCACGAAAGTAGATAAGGCCATCTGAATCGTTGCTGGAAGTTGGGTAGCCATTTGGGTTTCAGTAATCGTTAAGTGTTGTGAATTCAAGATTTTAATATTTAAATTTTTATCACTGAAAGCAAGCTGGGTAAAGTTTTCTGGGAAAATTAATACTGTTGCTACTTCTCCTTTTGAGAGTGCCTCTCGTGCAATCTCCGGGTTCTCAAGTAAAGTCACCCTGAAGGGGAGCGATTTTGAAATCACTTTTATTGCTTGAGTTGAAATTAATGGAATTGAAGGTCCACTGTCATGGTTGACAATGCCTAGTTTAAAGGCTGAGGCAATTCGAGCTGGATCGGAGGGTGTAGTCAGATTAAATATTGAAAAAATCAGCATGATTAATGTAGGAACAAGAATTGCTGGCTTAAACAGTTGGCTTCGACGAAAATCAGAGAGGGGAGATGGCATTTATAGGACCTTTAACTAATATTATTTACAGGATAAACAATACACAAGAATGCTTACATAGTCAAACTAGGATTGTTATCACTAAGTATCATATCTGCAGCCTTTTCAGCGATCATCATCGTTGGTGCATTGGTATTA
>CAJXHL010000007.1 GCA_913054335.1 uncultured Gammaproteobacteria bacterium
GATCTTTATTTAGAAGATGTCCGAAGTTATCGTGAACAACAAATGCAAGACAGTGGCATTGATTGTCTTTTCCCGTGCTGGGGAATCAACACTACGGAGTTTTCAAAATCAATTATTGATTTAGGCATTAAAGCCAAAATCAGCTGCCTAGACCCTCGTTTCTTAGATGATTCATTAGCAGGACACGAATACAACAAAGGTTTCCTAGAAAAATTACCAATAACGGTTGACCCTTGCGGTGAAAATGGTGAATTTCATACTTTTGTTTATGACTCACCTTCCTTTGCAGAACCCATTCGAACCCAACAAGGCGTAACACTTAAGCGTGATGAATTTGTTTTTACCGATTGGGTGCAAAGAGATTAACCCTATAATAACAACCAAAAACGGAGCGATAGCAGATGGATAATTCGTACAAAAAACGAATGCAAAAGAAAAAAGCCTATATAGACTCTAGGATAGAGGCCGCTAACATTGATAAAGGCATTATTGTCTTATTAACGGGCAATGGCAAGGGTAAGTCCTCATCAGCTATGGGTATGATTTGCCGAGCCTTGGGATATGACTTAAAGGTGGGCTTGGTGCGTTTTCTTAAAGGTGCTCAAGACACCGGTGAAGACTTGTTTCTTAACAACCATCCAAATGTTACTACAGCCCTAATGGAAAGTGGGTTTACTTGGGACACTCAAGACAAAGAGATGGACATCCAAAAAGCACTTGAAACTTGGAAAAAAGCCAAAGTATTTCTTCAAGATCCAGCCATTGATTTAGTGGTGATTGATGAACTTACTTATATGATCAATTACGGCTATCTTGATGAATTGTCAATCCTTAAACTGCTTATTAACCGTCCACAAAATCAACACGTTGTCATTACCGGTCGAGCGGCAAGTAAGGGCTTAATCGAGGCCTCTGACACCGTCAGTGAAATCAAGGATGTTAAGCATGCCTTTAGAAATAACATAAGGGCACAAAAAGGCATTGATTATTAATTTTAACTCGAACCAAGATTAGGTTAAAAGTAAGCAGTGGGTGTTAGTTATTGGGACCTAGTTATAAAAATTTTTGATAGTTGCTAAGTGTTCTCAATCAAATAATCCAGGGCTTCAGATAAGCGATTGATAGCAACGATTTTTATTCCTTTTAGTGGTTTTTTTGGCGCATTAGCTTTGGGCATAATTGCTAGCTTAAAGCCCTGTTTTTGGGCCTCTGATAGTCTCTCTTGGGCGTTGTATACTGGTCTAACTTCGCCGGCAAGTCCAACCTCACCAAAAGCAATCCAATCCTTTGGAATCACTCGGTCACGAAGACTTGAAACAATCGCCAACATTACCACTAAATCGGAGGCTGTTTCGCTAACTTTAATACCGCCAACAACATTGATAAAAACATCCTGATCAAAAGTTACAACGCCGCCATGTTTGTGGAGAATGGCCAGCTGTAATGAAAGTCGGTTCTGATCCATACCAACACAAATTCTCTTTGGTGCGCCGTTTGCCTGATCCACTAATGCCTGTACTTCAATTAATAAGGGTCTGGTTGCTTCTCGGGTTACCATCACCATGGAGCCGGGTGCGGATAAGTTTTCATTGGAAAGGAAGATAGCGGAGGGGTTGGTAATTTGTTGTAAGCCCTTTTTACTCATTGCGAAGACGCTGATTTCATTAACTGCACCAAAGCGATTTTTAACCGCCCTGATGATTCTGTAACGACCGCCAGCATCCCCTTCAAAGTAAAGCACGCTATCAACCATATGTTCTAAGATTCTTGGTCCTGCCAAAGAGCCGCCCTTAGTCACATGGCCAATCATCAGTATGATGGTGTTTGTTTGTTTTGCGTATTGAGTCAGCTGCGCTGCACAATCTCTCACTTGGGTAACAGAGCCGGGTACGGAAGTCGAGGTGTCACTCACCAATGTTTGAATAGAGTCAATAACAATGACTTTTGGGTTCAGGTTTTTTGCTGTCTTAAGTATCTTTTCAAGGTAGGTTTCACTCAGTATTTGGACATCTGCATCAATGCCGAGTCGAATGGCTCGGTCGCTAATTTGTTGTGCTGACTCTTCACCACTGACATAAAGTGTATTTTCGAAGGAATTAATAGAGGCCAAAGCCTGAAGAATCAATGTTGATTTACCAATTCCAGGATCACCACCGATAAGCACCACAGAACCCTCAACCAAGCCACCACCCAAAGTGCGATCTAGTTCGCTAAGGCCGGTTGAAAGTCTGATATTTGCCTGGGTTTTGACTTTATTAAGTGATTGTACTTTTGAAGGGGGAAGGTCTTTCAAGCTTTCAGATAGAATTGCCTTTGATGGCGTTACAAACACCTCTTCCAAAGTGTTCCATTCTTTACACTCTAAGCACTGCCCTGCCCATTGATAATGGGTTGCACCACAATTGGCACATACAAATTCTACTTTTGTTTTAGCCATGGTACTTAAAGGTGTTTATTGATAAAAATTAGCGAAAGAAGCATAACAAAGCATTATGCCCATCTGGACAACCCAAGGGTTACTTTTTCATTAATTTATCAATTTCACTTTTGAAAGCCTCAATGTCTTGAAATTGACGATAAACTGAGGCGAAGCGGATATAGGCAACCTCGTCAAGGGCTTGAAGCTCTTCCATGACCCATTCGCCAATCAATGATGAATGAACTTCGCGGTCGTTTTGCGCCATCAGGCGGCGTTCAATTTTTTGAATCGCCGTCTCAATTTTGGCAGTTTCAACGGGTCTTTTTTCTAAAGCCTTGAGCAAGCCAGCGCGCAATTTTTCTTCGCTAAAAGATTGTCTTGAATCATCACTTTTGATTAAGCGAGGGAGGTTTAAATCAACGGTTTCTCGGGTGGAGTGCCTCTCACCGCAGGAAAGACACTCTCGACGACGACGCACTTGTGAGCCATCATCGAGAAGTCGCGTATCCAGTACTTTTGTATCATCAGATTGACAAAATGGACAGCGCATTTCTAGAGACCTTTATACAGCCAAACTTGGCGTCTGCTGAGTGTAGAAAATAAAGAAAAAACAAATAAGAATTTGAAATTAATAGTTTGTGCTATTGATGAGATTAATTCTTTGTTTTTTATCATTTGATGCCTCAGCCTTACAGGATAAGGTAATTTTATCATTTATTTTTGTTATTTCTTTTTGCTTTATCAATAAGTAGAGCTTCAAAGAAATGCCTTAATAAATAGTTAAAATTACCATTATCAGACCCAAGTTTGGCTATACAAAGGCCTCTTTGTCTCTCTTATTTATACACAGGGTGTCCTGCACAAAGCACCTCAACCTTAGATCTAACTTCATCAATCACCGCAGGGTTTTCGATATCGTCACAGATATCACAAATCCAAGTCGCAAGATCACGACAATCAGATTCGCCAAAGCCTCTTGTTGTCGCTGCTGGCGTACCAACACGTATACCACTAGTAATAAAAGGTGATTGTGGATCGTTTGGTACAGCATTTTTGTTTACTGTAATGTGTGCAGAACCTAGAGCTGCATCAACGGCTTTGCCCGTTAGGCCTTGTGAGATAAAACTTACTAGGAATAAGTGATCATCTGTGCCGCCAGAAACAACATCGTAGCCACGAGAAATAAAAGTTTCAGCCATTGCTTGCGCGTTAATAACCACTTGCGTTTGGTAAGCTTTAAAGTCTTCGCCTAATGCCTCTTTAAAAGCAACCGCTTTAGCAGCAATAACGTGCATTAGTGGGCCGCCCTGAATGCCTGGGAAAATAGCTGCATTCAGCTTCTTTTCAATTTCTTCATTGGCTCTCGCAAGAATCAAGCCGCCTCTTGGTCCTCTTAATGTTTTATGGGTTGTTGTTGTTACAACATCAGCAACAGCCATTGGTGATGGGTATAAGCCTGTTGCAACTAAACCTGCAACGTGTGCCATATCAACAAATAGGTAAGCACCCACTTGATCAGCAATTTCTCTAAAACGGTTCCAATCAATAATGCGAGAGTATGCTGAAAAACCAGCAATAATCATTTTTGGCTTGTGTTCATTAGCTAGGCGTTCAACTTCATCGTAGTCAATTTCACCAGTCTCAGCCTTTAAACCATATTGAATTGCGTTAAAGTTTTTGCCGGAGAATGAAGGTTTAGCGCCGTGTGTTAAATGACCGCCGTGAGCCAAGCTCATGCCAAGAATTGTGTCACCTGGCACCAATAGAGCTTGAAAAACAGCAGCGTTTGCCTGAGAACCTGAATGGGGTTGAACGTTGGCATAATCTGCGCCAAAAAGTTCTTTTGCGCGATCAATCGCTAATTGCTCTACAACGTCTACATGCTCGCAACCACCGTAGTAGCGCTTGTAAGGATAGCCCTCGGCATATTTGTTGGTCAGTTGTGAGCCTTGAGCCTCCATGACTGCGGGTGATGTGTAATTTTCAGAAGCAATTAACTCAATGTGTGCCTCTTGGCGAGCTACTTCAGCATTAACTGCATTAGCAATATCAACATCAACTACAGACAAAGTTTGGGATTTATCGAACATACTCTTCTCCTATATTAGTAAAGACAGAAGTGAAATATTTTAACCGATAATGCGCTATACGCCAACTTTACAATATTAAAATTATCGATTTACAGAAACAAAAACACTTAATAACCTTTAATATACCTCAATTAAATTTAACTATTTCTGCTCATAAAGCGTTTGATTAGGATTATTTCCTGATTTGTCTTTATATTTGTAGAATTTTGTCATTTATTTCATATGGTAAAGTAAAATTTAGCTTTTTGTAAAACTCTACTCACATAAGTATGAAAGTATTGATTTTAGGCGGCGGTGTTATCGGCACCACTTCAGCATATTTTCTGGCCAAACAAGGCCATGATGTCACTGTTGTTGAGCGCCAAGAAAATGTAGCACTGGAAACAAGTCATGCAAATGCCGGTCAAATTTCCTACTCATATTCCTCGCCTTGGGCTGCGCCAGGTATTCCATTAAAGGCGATCAAGTGGCTTTTAAGTAAGCACTCACCACTTGTAATTAACCCACGAGTAAGCACCGAGACGCTCAAATTTGCCTACAGAATGCTGAAAAACTGTAATCACAACAGTTACAACATTAATAAAGGCCGCATGCTGAGAATTTCCAATTACGCCAAAGAGTGTCTGAGTGAAATCGAGCAAGACACCAAAATAGAGTACGAGCAAAGAAAAAAAGGCTTTCTACAAATTCTAAGAACAGATAGGCAGGTGCTAGATACAAAAAAAGATATTGCAGTACTAGAACAATTTGGCACCAAGTACAAGGTTTTAGACGTTGATGGTTGCCTTGCGGTAGAGCCTGCATTAAAACATGTCGAACATAATATTGCAGGTGGCCTTCAATTTGAAGATGATGCCACTGGTAACTGCTTTAAGTTTACCAACGAGTTGCAAAAAAAATGCCTTGAACTGGGTGTTAATTTTGAATTCAATGTTACGGCTAGTGCGCTTAAAGTCGAGAACGGCAAAGTGAGTGCTGTTAAAACATGCAAGGGTGACTTGATGGCCGATAAGTTTGTTGTTGCTATGGGCAGCTATTCTGCACAATTGCTACGACCTGTTGGTATCGATATTCCGGTTTACCCAGTAAAGGGTTATTCAATCACTGTGCCGATACTGAACGACGAAGATGCTCCTCAATCCACTGTTATGGATGAAACTTACAAGGTAGCCATTACTCGCCTTGGAAATAATGTTCGAGCGGCGGGTACGGCTGAACTAATAGGCTATAACTTGACCCTTAGTGAAAAATCACGTGCCACAGTTCGCCACTCTGTTGAGAGCTTATTTCCACACGCAGCTGACATGAGTGATGATCACTTTTGGACAGGTCTAAGACCAATGACACCTGACGGTACTCCTGTTATCGGTAAAACGCCAATTTCCAATTTATTTATCAATACAGGTCATGGCACACTTGGCTGGACCATGTCGACTGGCTCAGGAAAGTTAATTGCCGATATAGTCTCTGGAAATGAGACAGCAATATCACTGGATGGCTTAGAGATGAGTAGATACCCATACGCCGATAAGGTCACTTAAATCTATGGCCAGAACCTGCATTGCAAGCATCAACCTCAAAGCAGTTAAAAGCAACTATTTATACGCAAAATCGTTGGCACCTAACTCTAAAGCTATCGCGATTGTTAAGGCCGACGCTTACGGTCATGGTGCAATTGAAGTCGCTGCCTACCTAGAAGAAACTGTTGATGCTTTTGGTGTGGCTTGCATTGAAGAGGCCGTCGAATTACGTGAAGCGGGACTCGAGAAAAAGCCCATTTTGTTGCTCGAAGGGATGTTTGAATCTTCAGAGATTGAGTTGCTTGAAAAGCACGAATTAATGCCGGTCATTGGGAGTACTGCTCAATTGCAATGGATTCTGAATGCAGAACTAACCAAGCCAATTAAAGTTTTTTTAAAATACGATTCAGGAATGAGCCGCTTGGGTTTTCATGAAACAGAATTTAAACAAGCTCTTCATGTCCTCGAGTCAAATAGTAAGATCGCGGAAATTGTGCTGATGACACATTTCTCCAAAGCTGATGAGCCCTATGATATTTTCACTCAAAATCAAATAGACAATTTTAATAGAATTGCAAAAGAAACTGGCCACCCCTCTTCTGTAGCAAACTCTGCGGGTATTGTTGCTTGGCGAAATTCTCATAAACAATATAATCGTCCAGGCATTATGCTCTACGGCTCTTCCCCTTTTAGCGAAGCAAGATATCAAAAAAATTTAGTCCCAGCAATGACGCTATCGTCTGCCTTAATTTCAATTAAAGACTTTAAAAAAGGGCAAGGCATTGGTTATGGCTCGCGCTTTATTTGTGAGCATGACATGCAAATTGGCGTGGTTGCCGTTGGTTATGCAGATGGCTACTCACGACATGCAAAAGACGGCACGCCAGTCTTTATTAATGGCACAAGAGCAACAATAGCTGGCAGAGTATCAATGGACATGACAACCATCAACTTGACAGGGGTTCCCAATCCAAAAATTGGTGACCGAGTCGAAATGTTTGGTGAAAATATAGGCATTAATGAAGTCGCTGAGTTTTCAAATACCATCTCTTATGAAATTCTTAGTAAAATCACAAAACGCGTTTACAAACAATATCAAAAATAACCAGCTTAATTATTATGAAAATTTCCCGATTTGAAACAAACGACCGCATGAGCCGCGCTGTTATACACAACAACACCTTATACCTTTGTGGCCAAGTTGCAACTGACGCAACAACAGACATTAGTGAACAAACTCAAACAATGTTGGATAAAGTAGGGGCTTTATTAAACAAATATAATAGCTCTAAAGAACATATGCTTTCTGCAACTATTTACCTCAAATCAATGTCTGACTTTAGCTCTATGAATGCCATCTGGGAGGCGTGGGTGCCCACCGATCATGCCCCAGCTAGAGCTTGCGTTAGCGCCTCAATGGCTAGAGAAGATCTGTTGGTGGAAATCTCTGTTGTGGCAGCGATTAACGCCTAGCTAGCCAAGCGACTTGACAACTGCTTTTCTAATACTCGGTATAAAATTCTAGGACCATCGGCATCAATATAACATCCTTGCAGATGGCGCTCGCCTTCGCTTGTACAAAAACCAGTTCTACCATGAAGCACCCTGTTGTTATCAAACATCATTAGCTCGCCAGCTTGCAAACGAAACTGAATTTCAAACCCAGGGTCCGAAAGTAACTCACCCAAACGCTTTCTTGCTTTATGGTATTTCTTCGTCTTTTCTTCACTCATCAGAGGAATGTAATCCAACCGAGGTGAATAATGAATTTCACAAACATCGCCATGATTATCAAGACTAATCAGTGTTCTTTCTTTCTTGATAATAGCATTATGATCAATAAATTCAAAATACGTGGGCACAGTGCTTAGCAGTTGGAAATACTCTTCTGACTCTCTTCGCAATTTCTCACATACCGCAAAGCCATCCACCAGCGTCGAACGGCCACCCTCACCTACATCGTTAATTAAGCTATGTAGTAATTGAATCCCAGGCACTGGTTGACGGTAAGGATTGTCTGTATGAGGATCAAGAGGCGCAGAAGAGTATGCCAAATCATTAGCGTCCTTCTTAGAATAGACCTCAAAATATTGACCAAAATTGGTCGTTCTAATATGGCCAAATTTTGAAGCGACCTCGATTATTGCATCTTTTTCAGCAGGAACGTCCGTTAACAACACGTAACCGTGTGTCAAATATTGGTGTATCACTGAATGCAGATATACCTCGTCACTGATTATTTGGTTCCACGAAAAATAAATTTTCTCATCGGATGCATCCCACTGAATAGGTTCAGGGATACAGTCTTTAGCAAACAACTCAGTTCGCAAATGATCAAGTTCAAGCGTCTCACTATGGTTGTCGTTAAACGTTAGACTCACTGTTTGATCATCATTAATCTTCACACCAACCAAGGCTAAGTCATCACTCAGGTGGTGAGGGTTAAACAATCGCTGACTCGAGCGCCGATCAAAAATTGATTCATGGCGGCAGCGCTCCATTAACCAAAGTGCAGGCAGTATCGTTTCCTCACCGTTAATGAGTGTTGTTAGTTGATTATTGTTATTGACTCGAAACATTATCAGACCCTTCGTAATAGACAAAAAATTCGCATTTTATGCATCCTCAAGACGTTTGTCTAATCGAATATTCAATAGCTGTTATTTGATTATTTAATCTAAATTTATATCAATTTTTATAGAATATCTAAGCCTAATTCCAATGTTATAATTTATCCCTACTTAGAGAATCTTATGCCAGCAGAAATACGTAAAACACTACTCCACGTTGAAGAAACTTTTATTGAAGGCAGCAAAACAGCGGCCACCCCTTTAACTCTAATTGCAGCTATTGCAGTTGTCAAAAACCCTTGGCTTGCAAAAGATGGCAATGATGTTTTTGTTCAAGACCTAAAACCCGGTATTCATGACGTGGCGCCAGGTTTAGGAAAAATGTTGAGTGATATGGTAATAAACCAAGCAGGTTCAGGCGAGGTAATCGAAGGCTATGGCAAATCAGCCGTGGTTGGCTTGCGAGGCGAAATCGAGCATGCTTCCGCACTTATTCATACACTACGCTTTGGTAATTTTTATCGTGAAGCAGTTGGTGCCAAGTCCTACTTGTCGTTCTGCAATACACGTGCTGGTGCTAATGCGCCTATCCTCATTCCATTAATGGACAAAAACGATGCCGGGCGTCGCTCGCATTATTTAACCATTCAGCTGGCTATTCCTGACGCACCAGCTGATGATGAAATTGTCGTCGCCTTAGGCGCTTCTATTGGCGGCAGACCACATCACCGCATCGGTGATCGCTACCAAGATCTCAAAGACTTGGGTCACGATGTTGATAACCCTGCTAGTGTCTAGTGGATTTGAAAGTTCGCTCGCCTTAAAAACTAAACGCTACCACCCTCTTCGGTCTCAGCAGATTCTATGGCCTCTTCGGCAATTACCTCCATTGCAACAGCCGTTGGCCTGTGCGCCATAATCTGGAATTGGGATTGGTCTGACTCTTCAACGTCCTGATGGATAAACATCATAAATAGAACGATAAGTGCAATCGCCAGATGAATAAGGCTAAGGTAGAGTAAAAAGCCCATCTCATTAAACACATCAAGAAAGTAACTCATTGTAAAAGGACCGAAGGCGGCAAAAACACCATACACCAATACAATTGTGCCACTGGCGCTGATCATTTGTTTTGGCTCTAGGCGGTCATTAGCCTGAGCAACACCCAAGGCGTAGAGTGGTAAGGTGCTGCCGCCTATTAAACCACTTAACACTAGAAAGGTTGATGTTGAGAACTCGAATAAATACAACACAGTACAAATTGTAATAACACTAACGCAGCACAATATAATAACCTTTCTACGGTCAATCTTGTCCGACAACCAGCCCAATGGCCACTGAAATACCGCACCAAAACCAACAAAAAGCGTCATGAAAAGTGCCGTCTCGGGCACGGACAAACCCACTTTAATGGCATAAATTGTGCCCAAGCCAAAAAAGGCGGCAGATGCCATCGCTGAAATACCAATAGTTACCACACCAGAGGGAGAGGCTTTCCACAAAGCACGTACGCTAAGTGATTCTTGATCCTCAATGGTTGGCGATTCAATTTTGGTTAAGAGCACCGGAATCAAAGAAACCGAAAGCAAAATGGAAGCCAACAAAAACAAATTAACACCCGCTGGGTCATCAACGACAAATAAGCCTTGGCCCATAGCAAGTCCACCCCACACAACCACCATATGAATGGAGAAAATTTGTCCTCTATTTTGATTGGTGGAAATTGAATTAAGCCAACCTTCAACAATAATCATAATGCCGGCAATACAGAACCCAGACAACAATCTAGAAACAAACCATATAGGTGGGCTAATGAATAAAATCTGAATCAAAATTGCCGTTGAAGCCAATGAGGCAAAAGCAGCATAAGTACGAATGTGGCCGGTTTTTCTAATCTGCTTTGGCGACAATATAGCGCTAGTCAGTGAGCCGACAAAATAACCCGACATAACCCAACCAATGGTTATCACAGTAAAGCCCTCAGATTCAGCTCTCCAGCTACTTAAAGTACCTTGTAAACCATTGCCTAGGCTAATAAATAAAACACCCAAAAATAAAGGCCAGGTTGTTAGAAGAACTTTTTTTAACATAATGAATATTTTTGCCGTTTAATTAAGTCAAATAATTGCATATAAGGCCTCGAAAAATAGTACTTTTTATGCGCTTCAGGAATTTTCAAAACGCGGATTTTATACTATTAATCTAACGAATTTTCAGAATTATGATAAAGTGTTATTCGAGATCTTTGAAAAAATCATTTTAGATTTGATAATAGGATTTTTTTGTATTTTACAAGGCATAATTGTAGAAGTTCTACTTGTTGTAAGACGATAAAATTTAATGCAGTAAAATGAAAAAAATACTCTATCCCAAAGGGCTGAGGTTAAACTTGCTAAAAAGTGCAGAAAAATTCTCATCAATAGCTAGTGCTATTAATTTTAAATTTTTACATACTTTTTTTCATTTTTATCACTCAGCAAATTTTAAAATGATTGTTACAAAGGTCTCTATTCAATGGGCATCATACACCGAAAAATCCTAACCCAATTGTTCTTTATTACCAGCCTCTTCTTGGTTTATTCTAACGCTTATGCCCAGATAAATATTGGTGATAAAGCGCCAAATTTCAGTCTGCTTGATCAGCACAACGTTAGCCATACCTTGAGCGATTATGCTGGCCAATGGGTAGTATTATATTTCTACCCAAAAGACGACTCACCCGGCTGCACTACCCAGGCTTGTGATTTTAGAGATGCAGTTGAGAGAATTATTAGCTCTAAAGCAATTGTGTTTGGTTTGAGCGTTGATAGCGTAGAATCCCACAAGGAGTTTTCCGACAAATTTAATTTACCTTTCTCGCTTCTTTCTGACGAAACAGGAGAGGTCTCCGAAGCTTACGATTCCTTGCGTAATTTTTATGTTTTCAAGCTCTCCAAAAGAAACACATTTATTGTTGATCCAAACAGGATTATTGCCAAGATCTACCTGTCAGTTGACCCGAGTACACACGCTCAGATGGTTCTCGGTGACTTGAGTGCCTTGCAAGGAGTGATTGCTGAATAAGATTTTTTTTAATTCAGTTTGCCAGATTTAACCAAAGCCTGTTTGTGGGTCTTGGTCATTTTTTTGATTTCCAGCTCTCTTTTAAGCGCCTCACTGTGACTTGAGGATATTTCCTTGTACACCAGACGACAAGGCCTGTGTGCACGAGTGTACTTTGCACCCCCTGCTAACTCGCCTGAGTGTTGCTTAAGGCGCTTATTAAGATCATTTGTAATGCCACAATAGAGACTATCATCACAACACTTTAGTAAATAAACCAGCCAGCAAGACTCGGCATCTTTAGACATGTAAAGGCACAGACAACAACACGCCAAATTCCTTACCAAAATTACAACTGACTCGGGCGTGCACCTTGCCTTGCTTATCGTAAAAACGCGCGCTTTCGGTTAAAGGAATGATCGCCTCATGCCAAACACCTGGATGAATGCAAACGCCAGCACTACCATCAAAATAAAAAGCCACCCAGTCACTTGGTGTCATGTCATCACCTGGTTTTGCCAAGGCGGCTACAAAAGGTTTGCCATCCAGGGGGTAAAACAACTGAGCACCATCAGGGTGATAATTGGCGTGCCACATCAGTAATTGATCTCTCTGCGCTTTTGGGTTGTCTCTTTTGGCCTCACTAGGTTCTTTGGACCAACCTAAAAGGTAGCTGTCATTGACCGATTCATTCTCGCCGAGAAGCACATCGCCCTCCCACCAAAACTTAAAGATTCCATCTGTATGACCGCCCTCATCGCCTGTGCCAACATCAATACTGCGCCAACCCTGGGCTGGCCAAGTAACAATTTCAACGATGTGATTTTGATAATCGCTAACAAGCTCACCATAGCCCTTTAACGATTCAGCGTTAGCATGAACAAGTGGAATGTCAACCTGTGGTAAATTTGACGCCACCACAGGGTTCATATAGTCAAACGATTTTCTTTGCTCTGGCATAATTGATGGTCTACGCCTTCAATGCGCCTTGATTGAGTGCAGTACCGACAATAATCTCCATTATTTCCATATTGGTATTGGCGCTAACATCCTCAAAATAAATCGCGCCAGGCCAAGGCGGCACTCGCACATCATAACCATTATCGGCAATCGCATTGGCAACCGTTTTTATCGAGTCAACATATTCAGCACAAAGAGATGTGATTTCTTCTTTGGCTAGAGCAAGGTCGGCGATTGAATTTCGGTCAATTTGCGAAGCGCCAATGCCGATAAATATTGGTACATTACGCTCAATTGCTTTGTCATAATACAGATGGAGAGGCATTCTATCGTCGTGCAAACGCATGACATAATCCGTGCAAACATCTTGTTTTATATCGCATAACTCAGCAAAGCTAAGATCTGTCGAATGATCTTTTTGAGGGGCAGATCTTCTTCTTGAAGAGCGAGCGGACTTTACCGCTTGCGTCACGTAATCACCTCGATAATTAGCATCATAAACTCGAGCACCCCACTCGTTCTCATCTTTTAGTCGACGAATCGAGCGTATCGCCATATCCCTGCATTTTTCAGGTCCGATAAAAAACGGCGAACCTGAAGCATCTGAAAGCTCCAGCCAACCATTGGGAAATTTCTCAAAAAAATGATCCGCCCAAGGCTTGAGGACAACGTCAACCAAGTGATCCAAAAGCTCGTTAACGTGTTCAGGTTCATCACTCAAAGCGGTCACTAATTCCGCCTGACCATAAATATCAGCTGCCAAGCTGTAAGGTGCCGTTAAGTGCAGTACTGGCTCTAAACCGGTTAACTCTTGATAGCACTCTAGGATGTCATCAAATAATTTTGGTATTTCGCCATCCATTGCAGGTGTGCACAGATCTTGCCAATTGTCACGATTAATTAACGGTATTCCAGGGTCTGTTCCTGGTGGTGCACCTTCGGGATACATCATCACCGCTCCAAGTGCTTCAGCAGTGAATGCATAAACAGGCCACTCGATATATAATTTTGGCAGGCCGAGCAATTTGCGAATCATAAGCGACACGCGCACATAGCGTTTGGCATCGCCTTTGTAAGCCTCAGCAGAATTAAGACCGTAAAACTTGCTCAACACACCCAATACAAATAAATTGATCGAAGCAGAGGCTTGCACACCATGCTTGGGCTCATTATTAACAAAAACTTCGTCATAGTCGCCAGCAATGGTGCCATCAAAAATTTCTTTTAAGCGCTTTTCAGCCTCGAGATCGCCCTCTTGCCAACGTCCAAAAAGATGGCAACCAGCGGGGAAGTGTAATTCTTCAATCATGGGATTATTCTATGGTGTTAATGTTGGACTAAAGACTCAATCAAGGGTCTGTAGTAATAAAATGGCGGGTGCTCTCGTTGAGGGTCTTTGCCTTCTTCATCCCAACAACGCAAAGCTATACACTCTTCCAAATAGTCATTCTTCTCAAATTCAGCCACTTCATCAGCACTCATTGGCCCGCCTTGTAAGTTTAGGGAGTGCACAGAAGCCGGTGAAAGGCGTTTAAAGTAATCGTCCCTAACAGCGCACAAATAACGTTTAGTAGCAACATGCTGGCGGACAGGCTCAACAACAGCGCGCGGGAAATAATCTTCAAGGAAATTAGCGCCCGCTTCTTCATGATAATTGTCTTTGCCTTTGGCTAGAGCGCTTTCTGGAATTTCATTTTTGTAATGACCAATATCGTGCAATAAAGCAGCAACAATTTGAGTATCGTCGGCACCCGCTTTCTCAGCGCATTGAGCCACTTGCAGCATATGCTGCGCCATGGTTACCTGCTCACCTAAATACGATTCTGCACCGCGACGATTAAAAACGTCTTCGATATGATCAACAATATTATCAGCAGTCACTTCATTCACTTTGCTTCCCCCTCTTTCCAGTACGTTTAAAAGACTGTATAGGCCATCTAAATCGGTGTAAGCGCCTTGCAGATGGCGCTTGCCTCTTTTAGAAAAAGCCGTTCTTGCGTGCATGACACGGGTGTTATCAAAAAGCATTAAATCGCCGGGAGAAAGCTTAAAAGTGATTTTCAAATCCGCTCGCTCAATAATCTCCCCCCAATGGCGATAAGCTTTATAAAAAGCGCGAATTTTATCCGCAGGTAGCTTTATCGTATCAATAGAGCGATTGTTGTACCTAACCTTAACAACTTCTTCTTTGTCATTCAGCTCAATCATTGCCACACGAGAGCGTAAATCGGCGTCACTGTCCGAAAAACGATAATTAATCCAAGTGCTTGTCAGTGTGTCAAAATCCTCTGGGCTTTCTTCAAGTAGAACGCTGGCCGCTTTGAATCCGTCAACAAGCACAGAGTCACCCCCCTCTGTTGAGCTTTCTAAGCAGTGCAAGAGTTGCACTGTTGGCACGGGATCTCGATAAGGATTGTCAGTATGAGAGCCTAGCCCCATATTAGTATAAGCAAGATTATTGGGATTGATCTCGGTGCGCACTTCAAATATAGAGCCATAATTGGTTTCGCGGGTGTAACCCATCTTGGCAATCACTTCTAACACTTGCCCTTCCACTCGGGGTACATTTTCAAGAACGCAAAAGCCAAGGTCTCTAACAAAACGCAAGGCATTTAATTTGCCTTGGTTGTTTTGACACATATGGTCGTAATTTATACGTGGAAAATCATTCGTCAAGCTATCTTTCTGCCATAACCGCTTGTGCGCTGCACTTCTGTCGTCAAATTGTTGATTAAGGTTGTAGCAATTCTCTCTTAGCCATTGCTGCGAAAAAATAGACAAATGATCTTCTGGCTGAAAGCGAACACAAACATTGCCATCTTCATCTTGCTGCGCTTGTTCGATATACGTATCTTCGGGTATGTTGATAACGCTTATTAAGCGTTGTCCATTGTCAGCGTTGCGTGACGTTGGCATTTGACAATGATCTCGCAACCAGTGAGCGTACAAGCGGCTTTGTTTGCCGTCTTGCCAATCAATTACCAATTCATCATCGACAATCGATAGGCTGTTTACTAATTTTGTTTTTTGTGACATGCTACCCCCGTTAACTTCACAATTTTTCGCCATTAGTATACATAAGTCAATCAATTTCTCATTTTTTTCTAAGCATTAATTTCATTTTATTCAACTATTGAACTGATTTAACTTAACTCGAAAAGTGAACTCAAGTCACTACTCTACAAGCAGCAACTCTTGCCACTGAGTGGTGTAACGCGGCGAGCGATGCTCAGCATTAGACAGCCAACGATTATTGCCAATTTCATTAGCACTAATCACATGGCTCAATAGTGACTTATGGCTTGCCTTATCTAAGGTTAATGTGCCCTTATCCACTCTCCCAAATAAATCGTATTGAGCACCTCTAGGAACAAGTCGAGTCAACACAATGCCACCCTTGTAAAACTGATGTTGAGTCTGATAAATTTGGCGTAATAACTGACTTACCACAGGCAACAGAGCTCTATCACTGTACAAAGGATTGACAAACTTTATACTTTTTGAGAAATTAACATAAGCCTGCTTTTTGCTAAAAGGGTTGGTTCTAATAAAAACACTCATTGATAAGCAACCCAAATGATCAACAACAAGCTTATTAACAGCTTTACGGGCTAAACAAGTTAGCGCCTGATTAACTTCATCAAAACTCACCAAAGAATGACCAAATGATCGGGAAGACACGATCTGTTTTTTGGCTGGGCGTAATAACTCAAGCGCTAAGCATGACTCGCCCAAAAGCTCTTTTTGTATACGCACAGCGCTTACGCCTAATACGCTTTGAATAAGCGATTTATTCGCACCACAAAATTCAAGTGCATTGCTTAGTCCCAGGGCATTTAGTTTAATTTTTGACTTGCTCCCAAGCCCCCAAATATCGCCTACATCAACGGTTTTTAATAAGTTGTTAAATCGTGCTTTAGGCAATTCATCAATATCAAAAACACCATTAAATTTCGCGTATTTTTTGGCCACTCTATTGGCTAATTTTGCCAATACTTTTGTCCTGCCCATGCCAACACAAACCGGGATTCCAGTCCAATTTTTAACTTGCTTTTTAAGCTGCTGCATGTATTTGATTAAATCGATTGACATGCCAGATAAATTGATGAAACTTTCATCAATCGAATAAACTTCTTGCTCGGGAGAGTAACGCTCAATAATGCGCATCACTCTGTTTGACATATCGCCATAAAGCGCATAATTTGAAGAACAAACAACAACACCGTTGGCCTTGGCTAGGTCACGCATTTTGAAATAAGGCTCTCCCATAGGGATTCCTAGCGCTTTTGCCTCGTTAGAGCGAGCAATTACACAGCCGTCGTTATTCGACAGCACAACAATTGGTACGCCATTTAGTTTAGGGTTAAACGTACGTTCACAAGAAGCATAAAAATTATTACAATCGATTAAAGCAAGCTTCTTAATCACAGCGATGAATAACCGAAGTGACTACACCCCATATGATGAGCTCAGTATCGCTAGTAATTTTGATGTCATCAAAGGCATCATTTTCTGCTTTTAAAGTAATTTTTCCGCCGTATTTGTGCAGCCTCTTAACCGTAAAGTCACCGTCAACAACCGCAATAACAATTTTTCCACTGATGGCTTTTAGCGATTTATCCACCACCAAAATGTCGCCAGAATGAATACCTGCACCGAGCATGGAATCGCCTTGAGCGCGGACAAAAAAAGTTGCCTCTTTGTGCTGGATCAAGTATTTATTAAGATCGAGTTTATCTTCCAAATAATCGTCAGCTGGCGATGGAAAGCCCGCTTGCACGCTTGAGGTAAAAATGGGTATGTTTACACCCTTTGGGCTATCCTGCGGTAGCAACAGCTCGATGCTTGAGTTAAGTTGGGCACGATAAATCTTTAAAGAATCTTTAACCGTCTCGAGTAAACTCAAAGGCACACGAAGCACTTTGGTTTCTTCTTTAAATAAACCGGAATTTTTCTTACGACCAGCGCCACTTCGAGCGCCGCCATGGGTGGATTGTCTCATAGCCTATTTGAATTTTGTTACAGTATTCAAATAAGTATTTTAGACCAATTACAAGTTAGCTTCAGAATATTATTTCACGAAAAATCGATTCGAGCTTCCAAAACGATTTTTTGCCAAATTTTTATGCAGTACCTTGCTTAGAGGCTCTATTTACAGTCAAAAAGCGCCTAAATAGGCTGTTTTTAGCCTGTAAATGGCATTTTATGGGGTATTTATTGAAGCTTTTGGGCGTCTAGCTACCTCATAATGAAAATTTCCTAATTTTTGTTATTTATTTCAGTAATAAAAGGTAGTGCTACTTTATCGAAAACTCAAGCGGTCAATCCACTTTGGTTTTTGACCCACTCCCTTGGCAATAAAATCGTAATAAGCTTTAATGAAGTTTTCGATTAAGAATTTGCGTTAAATGAACATAGTGAATATCAGCACAATTCGAGAAAATGAGTTTAGGATTAATCGATTTTGTTGCACCAAAGACAGGCTTCGCACTAGGTGCCTTCTTTCGGTTACCTTTCAGAATGAGCAGAAAGGTGACAAAGCCTAAAAGAGGAATCGAAGATTCTGAGAAAGGATTTAAATAATAGAGGGTTTAAAAAACTTAGTGTGTCGTTTTTGGCTTCTGAGTACTTTGCATAGCGCTGTGATACCAATCTAGAGCCTTATGAAGCTGTGACTTATTAACATTGAGGTGTTTGCAAAAAGCATTCTCTTTATCGTTGTTTGATTTTGTTTTTACTGTTTGATTATGCATTAAGTTCATTCCTCAATAATTTAGAATTAAGATCGAATAAGCGCATCAATTTTTATCGCTTAGCTAAAAAAGCTGTTGCTGGTGGAAGGAGGGGCCACCAGCTGCAGCCGCTACCTCAGCTGCCACAGGAGAGAGTAGTGGCAGGAGTGTTTCGAGGTTCTTATAAAATACTTGTTTAAGCCCTGAAAGTACAACCTAGTGTTACCAAACAGTGCTTCAATAATATTGTTTTTAGTTTCTAGGACGCTAGCCCGCATTGATATTGTGATAACATCGCTCATAGGGTTGAGCTTTGTTGTTACGCTACTAGCGTTTGTAGATAAAAGGAGAGTTTGTCGCATTGCGCCCTAACTTTCTAAAAACAATGGTATCAGTTTAGGTCTTAAATGACAATGTCAAATGTTTTATAAGTGAAGTTTTGGTGAAGATTTGGTGAAGATGGTTTTGTTTGACACTTTTTTAACTACAATAATGCCTTTCTAACGATATTTTTTTCTTATGCAGCACATCCTAATTGTTGAAGACGACAGAACCATTGCTGAGAGCATTGCTTTTATTCTTGAAAAAGATTCTTTTAGTTGTCAGTGGTTTGACAATGGCCATGGTGCGCTTGACTATCTTGAAAACAACAATGTTGATTTAATGCTGCTTGATGTTGGCCTGCCTGACATTAGTGGTTTTGACGTTTTGCGTAAGGTTCGCGCCAAATCCGAATTGCCCGTGGTTATTATCTCAGCAAGGGACGATGAGGCTGATCAGGTGCTAGGCTTGGAAGGGCTAGGTGCCAATGGATACATCACCAAACCCTTAAGTCCAAGACTGGTCGTAGCTCATGTGCGTGCACAACTCAGACACTTGAGGACCGAACCCAAACCTCAGCAATCTGAATTTAGTATCAATGAGGCAATGCAAAAAATACTCTTTGTTGGGCAAGAGTTAGTCTTAACACCGGCAGAGTTTAAAATCTTGTCTCACCTTGTCAAACACCCCAATCGTGTACACTCGCGAGAATACTTACTAAGTATTATTTGGGATAGACCACATGGCTCTGACGTTAAAACAATCAACACCCACATTAAATCGATACGTAAGCGCTTGCACGAAATAGATGATAAAAATGAATGCATTGAAACACACCGTGGAATTGGCTACAGTCTGATTGAATGAAACACCTAAAGCTTAGTCTTGGCTCCAAACTTTTTATCCTTTATTTTTTAATTAGCAGCTCAATCGTCTGGTTAATTGCTAATCGAACGGGCGAAGAGTCTGCCGAAGAAATAATGATCCATACTTCAAGTTTACTGAGTCAAATCGCCTCTCACAACATTAACGATGGCGCTATTGATGTAGAAGTATTCGGAAGCACTGTCTCTGGCTATTTAAATCCACATGGCTTGGGAAAAAACAACCAAGAAAAACAACTCAGTAATCTAGAGATCTATCTGACCAACAATGATGGTATGGTTATTTACGATTCTCAAGGCCTAGCGATGGGTAGTAATTTGAGTAGAAACATTGAGGTGGCAAGCGCACTTCAAGGCGAACAAGGCGTTCGTAAAATTCCTTACAACCCAAAAAATGAAAGACTATTATTTGGCACAAAGGCGCTTTATGTCTCCAGCCCTATTTACGATCATGAAAAAAACATTCTGGGTACACTTGTTGCTATTAAACCGATATATTTTGGTAAAGGCGGTTCTCGAATCTATGAGTACGCATTTTATATATTCTTTATCTCGTTGATTATTGGTGGTGTTGCAAGTTATATCGTCTCTCGTGATGCCAAACTATTGGTGAAATATACCTCTCGCCTCTCAATTGGCGAAGACATTAGCCCACCAAACATACATAATGATGAGTTTATTAGGCTACTTGAGGCTATCGAAAAACTCAGAAACGAGCTAGAGCTTAAAGACAATGTTGAAGAATACATAGACACACTCGCACATGAGCTTCGCACGCCGATTACTGGCATCAGGGCAACTGCAGAAAATTTACTGCTACCAATGGACGACAAACAGCGAATACATTTCATCCAAAACATTCTCGACTCTAATACACATATGGACAAACTGGTCTCACGCTTGCTTGAGCTATCACGAATAGAGCGAAGAGAGACTTTAAAAAATGTCACCACACTCAATATTGATGCTGTCGTCAATAACGTACTCAAAGCACCAATTCGCGTCAAAACCATTGCCAATAAAAATTTAAGGATTGAATTTGACATTGAGAAAGGCGGTGAAATTCGGGCTGAAAAACTTCTCTTGGAGCAAGCCATTGGCAACGTAATCAATAATGCCCTTGACTTTAGCCCTAAGGGTGGCACAATCACTATTAAGGCAAGTGAGACCAATACAGCTGTTACTATTATGATTTTGGATGAGGGTCCAGGAATGCCAGATCATGTATTGAGGAAACTATTTACTCGCTTCTTTTCTGTCTCTAGACCAGATACTGGGAAACGGGGCAACGGCCTAGGTTTGAGGTTTGTTAGAAAAATAATGCAACTTCACGGCGGTGAAATTACCCTGCAAAATCGTTTTTTACAAGAAGGCGCGGAGGCTAGATTACGCTTTCCGTTTGATTACTAATACGTTATAGTTAGCAGTATCTACCAATAGACTGATAAGACCTATTGAAAACTATCGATTTTTTCAATAAACAATCTTTAAAAAATCGTTTTTCAAATGGCAGATGAATGGTATTATTCGCGAGTTTTATAATTTAGAGACCTTTGCATAAGCCCTACTACAAATGAAAATAATTATCCCAATAAAACGCGTACTTGATCCTTACACTCAGGCACGAGTTGACAAACAAACCCAAATGGTTGATTTAACCAATGCCAAAATGGCAATGAACCCATTTTGCGAAATTGCTGTTGAAGAAGCACTCAAGCTTAAAGAAAGTGGTGCGGCTAGCGAGACAATCGCCGTCAGTATAGGCACTGATAAAACAGTAGATACCCTTAGGACAGCTCTAGCAATGGGTATTGATCGAGCAATTTTTATTAAAACAGAAGGTGATCTTGATTTGCAACCGCTACACCTTGGAAAGATCTTAGCATCGATTATCAAGCGCGAAGAAGCTGGACTTGTCATTATGGGCAAGCAAGCTGTTGACAATGACAACAACCAAACAGGACAAATCATCTCAGGTTTGCTGGACTATTCGCTAGGCACGTTTATTTCCAAATTTAGTCTAAGCGATGACGCTCAAAGTGTTGAAGTGAGTCGTGAAATCGATTCTGGGATTGAAATCAGGCAACTAAACTTGCCTGCAATCGTTACCGTTGACTTGCGCCTTAACGAACCAAGATACGCATCTCTGCCTAATATTATGAAAGCAAGGTCTAAGCCACTTGAAACTATTGAGTTATCAAGCCTTGATATCGATGTCAGTCCGCGCGTCAAAGTAATCAGTGTGATAGAGTCCGGCACTAAAGATAGAGCGGCAAAGCAAGTCTCGTCTGCCAAAGAACTGCTTGAAGAATTAGCTCAAATGGGGGTACTGTAATGTCAGCCTTAGTATTAATCGAATTACACGGTGCTGAAATCAGTGCCAATTCTCGTGCTGCGGTAACAGCAGCCACTCAATTATCAGATACCGTTGATGCACTTGTATTGACAAACGATGCAGCGAATGCAACAGCAGTAGCTGCAATCAGTGGTATCAACACCGTTAAGGTAATTGCTGACTCTGTACTTGAGCACGTATCAGCAGGCATTGCCAGTAAGCTAATCGCAGGGGTGATGACTGATTACCAATACCTTGTTGCCGGTTCGGCCACTTACAGTAAAAATATTATTCCTGTTGTTGGCGCCCTTCTAGATGTTCAGCCGATTACCGATGTTTGCGAAGTTAAATCAGCAAATACTTTTGTTCGTCCACTCTACGCGGGCAACATTATGGCGACCGTTGAAACTTGTGATGTAACCATTTTATTAACTGTGCGCCCTACAGAATTCGAGCACGCTGAAGATGGCGGTTCTGCTACTGTCGAACAGTTATCGGTTGATGTTCCTGAGTCAAACTCAACCTTTGTATCATTACAAGAGTCGCAATCTGAACGCCCGGAATTAACCACTGCTGAACGTATTGTCTCAGGTGGCCGTGGACTTGGCTCGCAAGAAAATTTTGCTTTAATTGAGCAACTCGCGGACAAGCTTGATGCAGCGGTTGGCGCCTCAAGAGCAGCGGTTGATGCCGGCTTTATCTCAAATGATTATCAAGTTGGCCAAACGGGTAAAGTGGTTGCACCTAAACTTTATATGGCTGTCGGTATTTCTGGAGCAATTCAGCACTTGGCAGGCATGAAAGACTCGCAAGTAATTGTTGTTATCAACAATGACGCGGATGCGCCAATGGCAAGAATAGCCGACTTGGTTTGGAATACAGACTTATTCGGCGCTGTTCAAGAGTTAATCGACAACGCTTAATTAGAACTCTTCGAAGTAATCATTGAGTAAACTTTAAAACGCTTGTTGCTAAGATCCAATCAAGCTAAACTTTAATCAATCTTTGAGGCTGATTTAATGGAAAGAGAGTCAATTGAATACGATGTTGTTGTTGTTGGCGGCGGTCCTGCGGGACTTGCTTCGGCGTGTAAGCTAAAGCAACTGAACCCCAACCTTTCGGTTTGCTTATTAGAAAAAGGCTCGGAAATAGGATCACACATCATTTCCGGCGCCGTATTTGAGCCGAAAGCGCTATTTGATCTTTTTCCAGAAGATGCCAAAGACTGTCCAACGCTTAATAACGCCGTTAAAGGCGATGATGTTTACTTTCTTAGGAATGGTAGTAAAAAAATCAAAGTTCCTTCATGGCTAACACCTAAGGGGCTTCATAACCACGGCAACTACATCATCTCTTTAGGTGAGCTGTGCCAGTGGTTAGGTGAAAAGGCAATGGATCTTGGGGTGGATATTTTTCCAGGATTCCCGGCTGAAAACTACCTCAGCGATGAAAGTGGTCGTATTTGTGGTATTGCTACACCAGATATGGGTATTGACAAAGAAGGCAACCAAAAAGGCACTTGGGCGCCCGGCATGAACATCTTGGCAAAACAAACTATTTTCGCCGAAGGTGCTCGTGGTCACATTGGTAAGCAACTCATTAAAGATTTAAATCTGGATAAGGATAAATCACCGCAGCATTTCGCCATCGGCTTTAAAGAGGTTTGGGAAGTTGAAAACGACAAACACTCTCAGGGCGATGTGCTTCACACGATCGGCTGGCCTTTAACACAAGGTGTTTCTGGTGGTGGTTATCTCTACCATTTTGATAAAAACCGCATTGCGGTTGGTTTGATTGTTGACCTAAATTACGACAACCCATACCAAAACCCATTCAAAGAATTTCAGCAATACAAGCTCCATCCAGTAGTCAAGCAATACCTAGAAAGTGGTAAGCGCATCTCTTACGGTGCTCGTGCGATTAGCAAAGGCGGTCTACATTCATTGGTAAAAATGGATTTTAACGGTGGCATGATTATTGGCTGTAACGCCGGTACATTGAATCCTGGTAAAATCAAAGGCAGTCATTGCGCCTTGCAATCGGGCATGTTGGCCGCAGAATACATTAACAAGGTTCTAAACGAAGAAGTTTGTGATTTTGACGATATTTTCAAATCAAGCGCACTATACAAAGAACTTCATCAAGCAAGAAACTTTAGTTCAGCGCTTCATAAATTTGGCTTGTATATTGGCTCGGCTTACAACTTTGTCGAATCCAATATTTTTCGCAATAAACTACCAATCAACATTAAAGACGAGAAAAAAGATTCCGATGTCTTAAAGTTAAGCAGTAATGCTAAAGTTAAGAATTACCCTGCGCCTGACAATGAATTTACTTTTGACATTACTTCGTCTTTATTCTTATCTGGCACGAACCATGAAGAAGATCAGCCGATTCACTTAAAGCTCAGTGATGCTGGTATTCCTCTTGGTCCTAACTTGAGTCAATACGACGAACCAGCGCAAAGATATTGCCCTGCTGGCGTCTACGAGATTATCGAAAAAGAAGGTCAAGATTGCTTTCAAATCAATGCTCAGAATTGCCTTCATTGCAAAACCTGTGACATTAAAGATCCCGCGCAAAACATCACTTGGACGCCACCTGAAGGCGGCGGTGGACCAAACTACATTAGTATGTAGTTTCGCTCTTCGAGCATTGATTAGCTGTAATGACGACCGTGTTGACAATTTCCTCAACACTGCAACCTCTTGACAAATCATTCACTGGCTTAGCAAGTCCTTGCAAAATAGGGCCAATAGCCTCTGCACCAGAAAATCGTTGTACCAACTTGTAACCAATGTTTCCTGCGTCAAGCGTCGGAAAAATTAGAACGTTAGCAGGTGCAGCAAACGAAGTTTTGGGATACTTAAGATTGAGTACCGTATTATCGAGAGCGGCATCCAATTGAATATTGCCCACGATTTCTGCATCAAGTGCTTTCTCTTGACAAATACTCGTTGCCAGCCTAACTTTTTCTACTTGTTCAAACTCAGCACTTCTGTTGGTTGAAAACGACAACATGGCCACTTTGGGCGCCATGCCCAAAAGCTCGTTTGCAGACTTAATTGTGCTCGTGGCAATTTCGGCCAACTCCTCGGCGCTCGGATTAACATTCATTGCGCAATCAGAGAACAGCATTTCTTTGCCATGGGTTTGGTGGTTCTCATCAAATACCATTAGAAAGAAACTGGACACCAGCTTTGCACTCTCTGCAACACCAATAATGCGTAGCGCATTGCTCAGCACTTGTTGACTCGGCGTAATAGCGCCAGTAACAACGCCGTCAACAGCATTACTTTCTAAGGCTAACATTGCAAAAACACAGTCCTGTTGAACAAGCTCTCTGGCCTCATCAAGACTTAAACCAGCATGCTTTCTTCTTTGGTGTAATAACTCGGCGTATTGAAACTGTAAATTCTCATTTTTTGGGTTCAAAAAATCGATATCGGCCTCACCCTCTTTATCGAATTTGTTTATTAACTGACTCAGTGTGTTTTTATCACCTAGAAGGACAACTCGAGCAATACCTTGTTTTGCAATAGAAACAGCTGCCTTTATTACGCGACTGTCGCTTGATTCTGGCAACAAAATGCGCGGAAAAACCTGCTTTGCATTAAGAGTCAATTTCTGCAGTAACGTCATTACAAAATCCCTGTTGTTAGCAGATTAGTTTACATGAAAAAAAAAGATTATCGCGCTCTAGACAGCCACTCCAAATAGACACATCCACTGATCCAATTTCACTAACAAACGTGTTGTTTTAATGCATAGTGCTATGCATCTATTTTGCAGCAAAAATCAGAAAGCTTTTGCTAATTAATTGCTTTGAAGGTAACAACAAAAAAGTATCAATCCTTTATTGATCGATAATGACAGCACAAACTTGCCCTCAAAATATTGAATTAGAAGACCCTTTACCTCTGTTTGAAGACAGATCAAATCAAGAGGTAAAAACGACCACCTGTTATATGTGCGCTTGTCGTTGTGGTATCAAAGTTACTCTTGAAGGTAAAAAAGTCCGCTACATTCAAGGTAATCGTAATCATCCCATAAGCAAAGAGGTACTTTGTGCCAAAGGCAATGCTGGGATTATGAAGCACGAGTCTATGGCCAAGTTAAGAGCGCCTCTTCGCCGAATTCCTGGCACCGAAAGAGGTGATAAAGAATTCGAAGTCATTAGTTGGGACGAGGCACTTGATGAGCTAACAGCTCGTTTAGAAAAAATTCGTGCAACAGATCCCAAAAAGTTGGCTTTTTTTCTCAGGAAGAGATCAAATGCAGGCACTAACCAGCCTTTGAGCTCAGCAATTTGGCACTGTCAATTGGTCTGCTCACGGTGGATTCTGTTCAGTCAACATGGCTTCTGCTGGACTCTATACATTGGGTCAGTCCTTTTGGGAGTTTGGCGAACCAGACTGGGATAACGATGTTTGCCGTCTTAAACTACCATAATGAAAGGTCTGAGCTGCTGCTTACATTAATCATGGCATTGCTTTGCTTAGCATTTATCACAAAAGCACTTTGTTACTACTTCATAGGCAAGCCTTCAGAACTTAGTATTAAAACTGCAACTGGACTCTCCGCACGAAAAGTTCGCCTATTGCATACAGGTGAAAGTGCAAAGAACTTCATAATGAAAGAATTTGGTTTTGATATTTCAGTTAAGAAAGTTCTTTGTTTTCGTTTGGCTAGTCTTTTATTAATTGTTGTTGCACCTGCACTTTGTCTGGCCTTATTCTCAACAAGCTTTAACTTTTTGCTAACTGCTGTTATTTGTAACTTCCTTGGCCTTATCGTGGAGCGCTGGCTTTTCTTTGAAGAAGCAAAGCATATTGTTAACCTGTATTACGTCAGAGAAGCCTAGAAATTATCCTTGTATCGGTTCTAGCCTTAATACAGGCTATAGCAATCCATTAAACATAAAAAAGGCAGGATTGAATCCTGCCTTAGCTGATAGGCATCACCCTATCTGTGGGCTATGAACTAAAGGAGTTCTGATGTTCGATACTAGCGATGCAACTTATTCACACCGTAGTCTTTGTATTTCTCTAAATAACGCACTGGCTTGCTAAGTGCGTCTTTTCTGAACGGGTCGCCCAATTCACGCGTACACATAATTTCAATAATGGTTGTCTTGCCTTCATTCATCTGCATGTCAATGGCTTTTTTAAGTGCTGGACCAACTTCTTCAAGCTTGTCAACACGAATGCCCTCTGCACCCATAGACTCAGCAATCTTAACAAAATTCTGGTCAGTTAGCTCATCAGCAATAAAACGCCTATCGTAGAAGTCCACTTGGTTCTTCTTCTCAGCACCCCATTGGCAGTTATGGAAGACCACCGCGGTGACAGGGATATCATGACGTATACAAGTCATGGTTTCAACCATACTCATTGCCCAAGCGCCATCACCAGCATAAGAGACTGCTGGGCGGTGAGGGGCTGCTGCTTTGGCGCCAATTATGGTTGGTAGCGCATAACCACAGTTACCAAAGCTCATTGGTGCAAAGAAGCTGCGTGGCTTCTCGAAGCGAAGGTAGCTGTTCGCCACCGAGTTGATGTTACCAATATCAGTTGATACCATCACATCTTCAGGCATCGCTTTTTCAAGTTCGCGAAGTACTTGTCTAGGGTGCAACCAACCTTCTTCCAAGTCTTGGATCATGTCCATGCTGTACTGATCTGTTTCATGAATCCAATTATCCAACTCTTCTTCCCACGCGACTTTTTCCTGTGCAATCTTAGTTGCTCTCTCAGCTTTTGTGGCATCGCAAACCAGATTGGCTGATGAGAGTTTCTCGGTGAGTGCTTCAGCCACTGCTTTGGCATCACCACAAATACCCACAGTAATTGGTTTAACCAAGCCTAGCATCTTATGGTCGGCATCAATTTGTACAATTTTAGCGTCTTTTGGCCAATAATCCATATCATGCTGAGGCAGTGTGCCAAACGGGCCTAGGCGCGTGCCTAAGGCTATAACAACGTCAGCTTTTGAGATTAACTTCATGGCAGCCTTAGAGCCTTGGTATCCTAAAGGACCACACCAAAGTTCATGACTTGCCGGGAAGGAATCGTTATGCAGATAGGAATTAACCACTGGTGCACCTAAACGCTCAGCTAATGCCTTGCATTCATCAACACCATCAGCCATGACCACACCACCGCCAGAGACGATGACTGGGAACTTGGCCTGGGCAATGATTGCAACAGCCTTATTCAGTGTCTCTTCGCCACCGGCACCTCGATCAATTCGACGAGGTTGCGGAATGCTAAATTCACCATCAGCATAGAAGTAGTCTCTTGGGATGTTGAGTTGAGCAGGTGCCATTTCACTCATGGCACGATCAAAACAACGACCGGTAAATTCTGCCATTCTCATTGGGTTAACCACATGACCTTGGTACTTAGTAAACTCTTGGAACATCGGCAATTGGTTAGTCTCTTGGAAGCCACCTAAGCCTATACCCATTGTGCCCGCTTCAGGGGTAATGATAACCACTGGGCTGTGCGCCCAATAGGCAGCAGCAATCGCAGTAACACAGTTGGAGATACCAGGGCCATTTTGGCCAATCACAACACCGTGCTTACCGCTAACACGCGCGTAACCGTCTGCCATGTGTCCAGCGCCCTGCTCGTGTACCACCGGTATAAGGCGAATACCTGCTGGTTCGAAGATGTCCATGGCGTCCATAAAGGCGGATCCCATAATACCAAAGATGTCTTTAACATCGTTTGCAACCATTGTTTCTACAAAGGCCTCGCTTGAGGTCATTTTTGTCATTTTTTGTTACTCCTGTTATTAATTAGTTGTTTAGCATTTCCAGTGCTGGGACGTAGTCATAATTCAAATCTCTGGCCACTTCCTCACAAGTCACTTTGCCAGAATGGACGTTAAGTCCAGCCCTAAGATGCTCATCATCGAGCAATGCTTGAGTAACACCTTTATTGGCAATATCAAGTGCAAAAGGTAGAGTGACATTATTAAGGGCATAAGTTGATGTTTTAGGCACACCACCTGGCATATTGGCTACACAATAGTGCACTACATCATCAACGACATAAGTTGGTTCGGCATGAGTTGTCGCCTTAGAGGTCTCAAAACAGCCGCCCTGATCGATTGCTACATCAACCACAACAGAGCCTGGTTTCATCGCCTTGATCATTTCCTTGGTCACTAACTTTGGCGCCTCAGAACCGGGTATTAATACCCCGCCGATAACCAAATCAGCACTGATAACGTGTTCTTCAATTGAGCTTCGTGTTGAGAATACTGCATTTGTCGCTAGTCCAAATTGTTGCCAATGCTCTTCAAGTGTGTCAGGATTATTATCAAGTACCCATACATTGGCGCCCATACCAACAGCAATATGTGCTGCGTGGCTGCCAACCATGCCACCACCAATAATAACCACTTTCAGAGGATCAACGCCTGGCACGCCGCCCAATAATGCGCCCAGCCCACCATGCGGGTGCTCCAAGTAATGTGCACCTGCTTGTACCGCCATGCGTCCAGCTACCTTTGACATTGGCGCCAAAAGTGGCAATCCACCTTTTGCTGAAGTAACGGTTTCGTAAGCTATACAAATTGCACCACTATCAACCAAGTCTTTGGTTTGCTCGGGATCAGGCGCCAAATGGAGATAAGTGTAGAGAATTTGCCCAGCCCTTAGCATTGCGCGCTCAGCGGCTTGGGGTTCTTTAACTTTGATAATCATCTCGGCAGTCGCAAAAATCTCGCTTGAGGTGGCAATAATTCTCGCACCAACTGCAGCGTAATCTTCGTTGCTGGCACCAATACCTAAACCAGCATTTGTTTCAACTAAAACCTCGTGTCCGTGGCCTGTGCATTCTTTAACACTTGAGGGTGTCAAACCTACACGATATTCGTGATTTTTAATTTCTTTTGGTACGCCAATAATCATGATAATTTCCCTTGAAAAATCAGAACTAAGTGTTCTCTGTTATTGCATTGTCAACTGCTTGGATAATTGAGTCGATATCGTTTTTTGTTGTGATAAACGCTGGGCTAAAAAGCAGCACGTTGTTCGCATTAACAAAATTACGATTACTGCGCCCAATCATCACTTTATTCTTCAAACAGTGTCCAGTAATCGCTATAACACTCTCATCAGAAAGAGGTTCTTTTGTCTTTCTATCCTTAACCAGTTCTGCGCCACAGAATAAACCCTTGCCCCGAACATCGCCTATTATTGGGTGTTTTTCTTGCAGTTCAAACAACTTATCAATTAAATAATCGCCCATAGTATTGACGTTATCAAGCAAATTTTCACCTTTGATAATATTTAAAGTTTTAAGTGCTGCAGCGGGTCCAGCTGTACAACCACCAAAGGTAGAAATATCCCTGAAGCTGCTTAATGGGTCTGCTGGGTTTTGCTTAAAGTGCTCAAAAACTTTCTCGCTGGTAATTGTCACGGAAATAGCAGCATAGCCAGCCGCCAAACCTTTTGCGGTAGTCACTATATCAGGCTGAACTTCATAGTTTTGATAGCCAAACCATTTACCCGTTCTACCCAAACCGCAAACCACCTCGTCAATGTGGAGAAGCACATCATACTTTCGACAAATGGACTCAATGATTGGGAAATACTCCGGCACAGGTGGAATAACACCGCCGCCAGCAGTTATCGGCTCAAGCACAACTGAACCTACTGTATCTGGCCCTTCCTGCTGAATGACAGTTTCTAGAGCGTGCGCACATTCGATATTGCACTCACCGTATTTTTTTCCAAATGGGCAGCGATAGCAGCAACAATGTGGCATTTCAACAAAACCCGGTGCAAAAGGTCCGTATTGAGTTTTTCTTTGATTTTGTCCCGTAGAGCTCAAAGCACCAATCGTTGTGCCGTGGTAATCTCGGTCGCGATAAATAATTTTATGCTTTTTTCCACCATTGTATGAATGGGCACGTTGGCGGACCATTTTGTAACCTTTTTCATTCGCCTCAGAGCCTGAATTTGAATAATAGACTCGATCTAGTCCAGGCGTTAAATCGGTTAGTTCTTTGGCAAATTGTGCACCGGGTTCGGAGCCAAAACTACCAGCAATATAAGGAATATCTCTCAACTGGTCAGCAATAGCATCCACCATGTCATCACGACCATAGCCCAGGTTAACTGTCCAAACGCCACCTGAAGTGGCGTCAAGATACTCATCACCTTTGGAATCGGTAACAACCATCCCCTTGCCTTTAACAAAAACCAAAGGATCTGCAGTTTCTAAAGCCTTGTGTTGTGTTAAATGATGCCAAACGTGTTTCTTATCATTTTGTATAATTGTGTGGTCAGACATAGTCAGCCCTTTATTTATAATTATTAATTACGAATTGTAGGGTATTGTTAGTGTCAATTTATCTTATCTATAGAACCAGAAAATATGGACTTAATGAGCCAGAATGATGAATGAAATGTGGCAACAATTTTTTTCGCTGCGTCGCGACAAGCCTCGCACCCTTCAATTACAAATACGTCAACACTTGATCGATGCAATTAGTAATGGACTCATACGACCTAACGAACCATTGCCAGCCTCAAGAGCACTTGCCAAGGAGCTAAATGTAGCCAGAAATACAATTATAGCGGCTTACAAAGAGTTGGAGTTTGATGGTTATATCAATGCGCAAGAACGGCGTGGTTATTTTGTTAATGAAATAACTTATGAGCAGCTCTCCGGCGCAGGGCCTTCGAACACCACTGAAGTGGAACCAAACTGGCTGGATCGACTGATTACTAAGAATCCATCGACTAAAGTCAATATCGCTTACCCTGCGGACTGGAAAAAACAGCCTTATACCTTTACAGTGGGACAATTGGATAGTAGCTTAATTCCATTTTACGAATGGCGTGAAGTGGTTAGACACTCTTCTACCGTACCCGAAATTAAGAAGTGGAATAACGACCATGTCGATACCGACGACCCTACTCTTGTCAAGCAAATTCAGTCCAAAGTCTTGCCAAAAAGGGGAATCTGGGCTAACAAAAACCAAATATTGATTACAGCCGGAAGTCAAAATGCAATTTATATTCTTGCAAGCCTTCTTGTTAATCAAGATACGAAAGTGGGTATTGAAGACCCAGGTTACCCTGATGTACGTAGTATTCTTAGCTTAAAAACAGGCAAAATAGAACCGATTGCTGTTGACAAAGAAGGCGTTATTGTTGATAACATAGATCCCAGTTGCGACCTAATTTATACAACGCCAAGTCATCAATATCCGACTGGAGTCACAATGAGTATGGATAGGCGAAAGCAGCTTTTAGAACATGCACATGAAAATGATGTAGTCATTATCGAAGATGACTACGAAGCAGAAATCAATTTCTTAGAAAAGCCCCATCCATCGCTAAAAAGCCTTGACGAGCACAACAACGTTATTTATGTTGGCAGTTTCTCTAAAGCTTTTGCTCCAGGACTGCGTCTAGGCTATCTTGTGGCACCGGAAGGTTTTATAACTGAGGCGAGGGCCCTAAGACGCCTAATGATGCGCCACGTACCAGCAAACAATCAACGCTCTGTTTCACTCTTCATTGCCTTAGGTCATTATCACAATATGTTTGCTAAAATTCAAAAAACCAACAAGGAGCGTTGGAATCTTATTAACGAGAAGATAAAAAATGAACCCTTGCTTTCCTGTACACCCACTTTAGGCGGGTCCACTTTTTGGATCAAGATACCCGAATCAATTGACTCTAAATTACTCTGCAAAGAGCTATTCAAAAAAGGCGTTGTGTTAAGGCCTGGCCACGCCTCTTTTTTCTCTAGTAATCATCCAAAAAATTATCTACACCTGGGTTATTCAGCAATTAATACCGGAAAAATCAACAGAGGTATGGGGCTCCTTATCAATCAAATCAAACTAATGCTGGCCTAGAGTTACACTCTGATTTTGGCATTGGACGGATCAAACATTGGCGCTAAGGAAACGCGAACAGCTTGAACCTCTCCCTCTACCTCGAGTGTGTAGGTGTCTGACAATAACTCTTTATCGCTCGCGCCCGGTTCGCAATCTATATATCCCAATCCAACGGCACCACCCAGTGCATGGCCATAAGAGCCGCTTGTTAGATAGCTCACTACCTCGCCGTTTCTTAAAATAGGCTCGTTGTGATAGAGCATAATCTCTGGATCATTCAACAAAAATTGCATAAGTCTTCTCTCAAGGCCTTTTTCTTGTTTCTTAATAACTGCATCACAGCCAATAAAATTGCCAAATTTTGAAGGCTTTTTGCCTACTTTAACAGCAAAGCCTAAGCCTGCCTCCAATACGTGGTCATCATCTGTAATATCATGACCAAAATGTCGATAGCCTTTTTCAGTACGGCAGCTGTCCACCGTGTGCATGCCACAAAGTTTTAATGAATACGCCCTGCCTTTTTCTTCAATAAGTTCAGCAACGTATTGAGAGAATTCGATTGGAAAATACAATTCCCAGCCAAGCTCTCCCACATAGGTCAATCGGTGTGCCCTCACTGGCGCCATACCTAACTCCATGTGGCAAATACTGGCAAATGGCATATTCTCATGACTCAGGTCATAGTCGGTCATTGACTGCAACAAATCTCTCGAATTTGGCCCCATTATAGCAAGGCAGTTTTCACTACTTGTGGCGTCAAATAAAGCGCAATTTGCACCTTCAGGCATATTTTGTTCAAGCCAATTCATGTCTCGGTTATTACAGGCAGCACCACTAACAACCAAATAATCACTCTCGGCTAAGCGGGTAATTGTAACATCGGCCTCGATACCGCCTTTGTTGTTAAGCCATTGTGTGTAAACGATTTTACCAATAGGTACGTCAACATCATTCGCACAAATGTATTGCAAATAATCCATTGCATCAACGCCTTTAACACGAATTTTAGAGAACGATAGCATCTCATAGATGCCGACATTTTCGCGAATCGCCATGTGCTCAGCTCGGTGATAATCAAACCAATTTTGCTTGCCCCACGAATATTTATATTTCGCCTCAACACCTTTTTCAAGTTCGGCCTCTGGGACAAACCAATTAGGCCTTTCCCAGCCAGCAACCTCGCCAAAGCAAGCGCCTCTGTCTTTAAAAAATTGATAAAGAGGTGAGCGTCGCAAACCGCGCGCCGTTTTAAACTGATGAAAGGGGTAATGGTTTTCATATAAATAACCCAAAGTTTCACTTACTCTAGACGCCAGATAAGTCTTATTATTTTGGAAAGGCTGCATTCTGCGAATATCTACTTCCCAGAGATCGCATGGAGGCTCGTTTCCTGCAATCCACTCCGCCAAATATTTGCCAGCGCCACCACCGGCTTGGATTCCAATAGAATTAAAACCAGCGGCAACATAAAAATTTTTTAATTCAGGGCATTCGCCTAAATGAAAATTGTCATCTGGGGTAAAGCTTTCAGGGCCGTTAAAGAACGTCTCTAAACCAACATTTTCTAAGATCGGCAGACGATTCATCGCCATTTCAAGATAGGGCATCATGTGCTCTAGGTCATCGGGTATTTGATCGAAACAAAAGTCTTCAGGTATGCCTTTTTGAGCCCAAGGTTTGGCATCAGGCTCGAACAAGCCAATCAATATCTTACCAGCATCTTCCTTGTAATATGCGCACTCATCTGGCACACGTACTGTGGGCATATCGCCAAGATTTTCCACCGGGGAAGTCAGCGCATAGTAGTGTTCGCATGCGTGTAGAGGAATATTGACACCAGCCATCATGCCAATATCTCTTGCCCACATACCACCACAGTTAACAACAACAGCTGATTTAATATTACCCTGATCCGTTTCAACGCCTGTTACAACACCATTTTCCTTTTGTATAGCGGTTACCTTAACATCTTCGAAAATTTCTACTCCATTGTTTTTAGCGCCTTTTGCGAGTGACATTGCAATATTAGCAGGATCACCTTTGCCGTCATGGGGAATCCAAACACCACCTACGGCATCCTCAACATTAAAATACTCTACTTTTTCTTTTATTTCTGAAGGAGAGAGCGAATGAATTTCAACCCCGTGTACTTTTGAGAGTGACACGTTTCGTTTAAACTCGCTCATTCTTTCATTATTAAGTGCAATGCCGACTGAGCCCGTGCGCCTAAAACCAGTTGCAAGGCCTGTTTCACTTTCTAGCTTTTCATACAAGTTACCCGAGTACTTGACCATTTGAGTAAGGTTAATACTAGCACGCATCTGACCAATAAGGCCTGCTGCATGCCATGTTGTTCCTGATGTGAGTTTTTTCCGCTCAAGAAGGACTACATCAGTATAACCCAGCTTAGCCAAATGGTAGGCAACAGAACAGCCCACAACACCGCCGCCGATAATAACTACTTGTGCATTTTTTGGTAATGATTCCGACATAATTATCTCTTAATTAAAAAAAATGAATTATTGGTAAATGCAAGGCGCATCTATACCTAACTCTAATCGGTGAATTATAATACCAATTAAAACAGAAAATCAATAGAAAATTGGTACCAAAATAAAGTAAGTTAATAGTCCACTCAAACGTTATAGCCACCAAGGATAAGCCGGTATTTTTTTTACATTAAAACATATTAATCACAATACACTGACCTCTTGCAATTCAGATACTTTTTTTGTGTGTACAATAAATTGTAAAAAGTTGCCCTTGGTTTTGGGTTGGTAAAATGAAACTGACTAGGCGGTCTATTATCACTGCGTTTACAAATTTGCAATCAGCCCTGATTGAAATTGGCCATGTTTGTAGGGTTTTCTTTTTCTGGAGTAATTAGTATAAAAAATGATAAATGACACTTACAGACTCATCGAAACATTGCAATGTTGGACCAGTTCTATTCAAATTGAAGTGATTGAGGGCGGAACAACAAACAGTAATTTTCGTGTTGAGCATGCTAATCAAGTGTTCTTTGTGAGGCTTGGTAAAGACAAACCTGAGCACGGTATTTACCGTTTTAACGAACTGGCTGCTAGCCAAGCAGCTTATTCTGCCGGTATCTCCCCTAGGGTATTTCATTCGGAGCCAGGCGCATTAGTTCTTGATTTTATCGAAGGTAGAACACTAAATGCTGAAAATCTAAGAAGCCCCCCTGTTATTGAAGAAGTGATTGGCTTGGTGAAAAAATGCCATCAGGAAATGCCTAAATACCTTCCAGGGAGTATGTTGGTCTTTTGTGTTTTTCAAGTGATTAGGGGCTATTTAGCCACTTTGGAACAGGCAAAAGGCTGCAGGAGCTCTCAATTACAAGGGTTTTTGCACATTAATGAACATCTCGAAAAAACAGTTGGAGAGATTGAGCTAAGATTTGGACACAATGACTTAATCGCAGGAAATTTTATTGACGATGGACACAAGCTATGGCTGATAGATTGGGATTATGCGGGTTTTAACAGCCCATTATTTGATCTCGCCAATCTTGCTTCCAACAACGAATATTCTCAAAAATTAGAATGCAGTTTGCTACAAAAGTATTATAAAAAAGATATATCACAAAGTTTATGGAAAAAGTATTTTGCAATGAAATGCGCTTCTTTACTACGTGAATCATTGTGGAGTATGGTTTCTGAAATTTATTCCACTCTTGATGTTGATTACCTTAAAAAAACAAATGAAAATCTTCGCCGATTTGAAACGACATACGAAAATTTCAAATTATTATGAGCAATAATATCCCTAGTCAAGCGCAAATTGTCATCATCGGTGGCGGTATTATCGGTTGTAGTGTTGCCTATCATTTGGCAAAAGAAGGTGCAAAAGACGTACTATTACTAGAGCGTGGCAAACTTACTTGCGGTTCTACTTTTCATGCAGCCGGACTGGTTGGGCAACTTCGTAGCTCCTCCAACATCACCCGTGTTTTAAAAAATAGCGTTGATCTCTACCAAAGCATTGAAAAAGAGACAGGCCAGGCAACTGGCTGGAAAATGAATGGCGGCCTTCGCCTGGCTTGCTCAAACGAACGCTGGACTGAGATAATGCGTCAAGCCACAACTGCACGCAGTTTTGGTTTAGAAATGGAACTACTTAGTCCTAAAGAGGCGAAAAAATTATGGCCGTTGATGGAAATTGATGATTTAGTAGGTGCTGCGTTTTTGCCAACAGATGGCCAAGCAAATCCTTCAGACATCACCCAAGCACTTGCTAAAGGCGCACGAAATCGTGGTGTTAATATTATTGAAGAGACGCCGGTTACCGGTATTCGGATTGACAATAACCGAGTTGCAGCTGTGCAAGTTTTTGGCCAGGAAATTCTGTGTGAAACTGTGGTTAATTGTGCTGGACAGTGGGCCAATGAGATTGGAAAAATGGTCGGCGTAACGGTGCCTTTGATATCCATTCAACATCAATATTTAGTTACAGAGCCTATTGATGGCGTAACTTCTGAACTACCAACTTTGCGAGATCCTGATAAGTTGACTTATTGGAAGGAGGATATTGGTGGATTGGTGATGGGTGGCTATGAGCCTAACCCAATTCCATGGGCTATCAAAGGGATTCCTGAAAACTTTACTTTTCAACTACTGCCTGATAATTTAGAGCATTTTGAACAAATAATGTCCCCTGCTCTTGAGCGTGTGCCAGCATTAGAGAAGGTTGGGATACGTCAATTTATTAACGGACCGGAATCCTTTACCCCAGATGGAAACTTCATTTTAGGTGAAGCTACAGAGGTCAAGAATTTTTTCATCGGTGCCGGCTTTAACGCCTTCGGTATTGCCTCAGCTGGGGGTGCAGGAAAAGCTTTAGCAGAATGGATATTAGCCGGAGAACAGCCGATGGATTTATGGGTTGTGGATATTCGCCGTTTTAGTAATGTTCACAAGAATGAGGCATGGGTACGAAAACGAACCCTTGAACTGTACGCAAAACATTACACCCTTAGTTGGCCACATGAGGAACATCAAAGCGGCCGACCTTTCTTGATATCTCCAATCTATGAAATACTCAAAGAACAGGGAGCCTGTTTCGGATCAAAATTAGGCTGGGAGAGGACGAATTGGTTTGCACCTAAAGGTGTAGAACCGAAGGATATTTATTCTTATTCAAGGCAAAACTGGTTTGAGTATGTCGGTGTAGAGCATCGAGCAGTACGTGAACGTGTCGCTATTTTTGATCAAAGCTCTTTTTCTAAGTTTCGTATCATTGGCTTGGACGCAGAAAAAGCACTTTCTCGGATTTGTGCCAATAATATCGCAAAGCCCTCTGGTTCAGTAATCTACACACAAATGCTCAATTCAAAAGGTGGAATAGAATGTGATTTAACTGTCACACGTTTAAAAGATAATGAGTTCTATATAGTTACAGGTACCGCTTTCCGAACACATGACTCTGCTTGGATTAATGCCCAATTTCACCACAATGAAAAGGTTGAATTAGAAGACATCACCCAAGAGTATGCTACTTTTTCATTAATGGGGCCTTCTGCACGCGGTGTCCTTTCACAAGTAACAAAACACAACCTTGAAAATGAAAAATTTCCATTTGGTTCAAGTCAATTTATTGAAATTCAAGGCAAAACTATTTTAGCCATGAGGATTACCTATGTAGGTGAACTGGGTTGGGAATTACATATGCCCCGTAACTACGCAGAACGAACATATCAAGCATTGATGGAAAAAGGAGAAAGCTACGGAATTGTTAATGCCGGATATCGAGCAATTGAATCTTTGCGTCTTGAAAAAGGCTACCGCTCATGGTCGTCAGATATCACTGCAGATACCACACCTTTTGAAGCTGGACTGGGGTGGGCTGTGAAGCTAGATACCGGAGTAGATTTTATAGGGCGTGCAGCGCTACTAGATAGTCAAAAAATACCATTGAAAAAGCGTTTGGTTTGTTTTACTATCGAGAATCCGGATGTGGTATTGTTGGGACGTGAAACGATTTACCGAAACAATAAAATTGTTGGCTGGTTAACCAGTGGAGGTTGGGGATACACCGTACAAAAAAACATTGGGTACGGTTATGTACGTAATTCAGAGGGTGTTAGTGAAAACTACCTAATTTCGGGCTCTTATGAGCTTGAAATAGCCACAGTTCGCTACCCTTGTAAGCTTCATTTAGAATCTCTTTACAATCCTAAATTGGACCCCATAAAGCAGTAACTTTTTTAACTAAATTTCACAATACTCACCACTAATATTGAATTGGTTATTGCGATGTGTTACAGGGCTTTTCCAGGGCACTATAAATACAACTGCGAACCTATATACATAACTTAACACATTAAATAAATACGCTAGGCAGCTTAACTCAAGAAACTGAAATAGGTCGACCCATTAAAATAATATTGGCCGTATAAATTTTCACTTTTCTGGATCAGTTAAATAACAGCTTTGGCTCCATAAAAAAATTTAATCAAGTTAAGTTGAAGAGTAGCATAATTTTGTCCGTGATAATACCTTTTATGACTGGTATATGCACTATGTACAAATAATTTTGCTATACTGTGTGTTATCAACTGACAGATTGAACAACCTTCAATTAACAGTTAGATGGTAAATTTTTTTACTTATAAGGAGATACAAATGAAACAAAAACTACTTTATGTGGCAATACTGAGTCTGTTTACAGGCGCCGCTCAAGCGGCAAGTTGCCCGG
>CAJXHL010000008.1 GCA_913054335.1 uncultured Gammaproteobacteria bacterium
TGTCGCTAAAAATCTAGATTATTGATAAGCTCCAGCGGTAATAAAAACACCAAAACTCTCACACCAAACAATGGCTGCTTTGTAATCGGCTGGGTTGATATGCGCCGGCATTTCAACCACAAAATTATCAAATGTTTTCACAGCGCCCACTTGCACCATATCCGCCTCTAAGCGCAAAAAGTCAACTTTGGTTTCCACCATTTCAGGCGACAGATACAAAATATAATCAGGTCCAGGCGAAATCTGACCTTCAAAAACCACCCTCTTAGATCCCACTTTTAAAACACCATCTCCCTTATGGAGAAAATCACTGTCTTTTAAATCAGGTTGAAATCTACCCTCAAACAAAACCTGCTGCTCTCCCATCGACAATGCTTTAATATCAGGCGCATCAGGCGCAGTTAAAATAGGCAAAGTATAAAGACCCATAGCAAAACCAAAAATAGCTATAAACAAGTGACTAACAATTAATAACAATATTTTTTTCACACCTCCCTTTTATTTTATTAAATTAATGTTTTTATTTTTTTTAATTTACACTGGCCACCACCCCATTCACTTGAAGGATGATTCACTGTAGTGAACGACAAATCTTCTCTACTTAACCACAACAATTTGTATTTCCACTTACCATCGTGGAAATAATTATCTTCTCCATAGTATTCATCAGCATGAATCGTCAAGTCGTAACTCCCGCCGCCATTTATCGTCATTTTGGTTGTGTCAATCCTTAGGATTTGAGTCCAGAATTTTTTATCATCTTCAGAAATTAATTCTCCATCATAGTGTTCATATTGACAATCTAAGACTATGTTTTTAGCAAATGCAGTTGAAGGCAGCAAAAGTGTTGTTAATATTGTTGTTACAATTATTAATGTTATAAATGAAAAGGCATTAATGAGGGTGCTACACTTTTTTACTAACTTATTTATCATTTTATTTCCATATCGAAAAAATCCGAAATTTTTGGTTTCCGCCTTGCCATAACAACAAATACACTCATAAAACACCAAAAAACCACTAAAAACAGCTGTTTTGAGGCTTAAAATAGCTCTTTTTGGCTCACTCTACCCCTTCAAACATGCCATATTGAAAATTTTCAATATTTTGGAAATTGTTAAAATTTGTATCAAGATAAACGCTTTATAAAAAGTGTGTAAGCTAAAATTATCAAACGAAACCTTTATAAAAAACTTTCAATTTAAGATAATTCCTGTAAATCCTCAAGCTTTTTGATGTCAAATAATTACCATTCTTCCGTTATGTTTTCTGAATCCATTGAGGGGCTTGGTATTAAGCCAAATGGGATTTATATAGATGCTACTTTTGGTAGGGGTGGCCACAGCAAAGGCATCCTTGATTTGCTTGGATCTGAGGGCAGAGTCATTGGCTTAGATCAAGATTTAGACGCTGTTAATTACGCAAAATCCAATTTTGATGATGCAAGGCTAACTATGTGTCACACAAGATTTGATCAACTGCAAAGCGTGCTCGAGGAGATGGGGCTTTATGGTCAGATTGATGGCATTTTGATGGACCTTGGCGTTTCGTCTCCTCAGCTTGATAATGCCGAACGAGGCTTTAGTTTTAATAAAGATGGTGCGCTTGATATGCGCATGAATCAAACACAAAAACTGACAGCATCGAAGTGGCTGAAAGAGACGAGCGAAAAAGACATCGCCGATGCGCTTTATCAATTTGGTGAGGAAAAAAAGAGTTGGCGAATTGCCGCTGCCATTAAGAAATTTCAAGAAAATAAAGACATTGAAACAACACTTGAACTCGCTAATATTATTGCTTCTGTTGTCAGATCACACAAAAACAAACATCCAGCGACACGCTCTTTTCAGGCGATTCGAATTGTTATTAACGAAGAACTGCAACAACTTTCGAGCACGCTTGAGCAAAGTATTGGTGCTTTAAAGCAAGGCGGTCGGCTGTCAGTTATTAGTTTCCATTCGATTGAAGATAGAATCGTAAAACAATTTATTCGCAAACACTCGCAAGCCAAAGCCCTTCCTAAAGGTTTGCCGATTATGGCGGAAACTGCAAACGACCTTCCACTTAAAAACATGGGCAAGAAAAAACCTTCTGCCGAAGAGATAAGAACAAACAAGCGCAGTCGCAGTGCAATCCTTCGCTTGGCTGAAAAATGCTGAAATTCAATCGCAACATTTGGCTTGTTAATGGTGTTGTCATCATTATGACTGTTGCCTTGTCGCTTTTAACCGTTTACTGGCATCATCAAATGTTCGAACTTTATGAAATTGAAATACAGGTTAAAGGAAAAAACCAAAGCTTAATGGCTCTTAATAAACAGTTATTAATGGAGCGCTCAGAATTATTCAGCGGCATGGCTGTTTATGAAAAAGCACAAAATATTTTATTGATGCACTCACCAGGTAAGGACGCCAAAGGGCTTGCCTTGTGAAATTTACTCGAGTCCAAAATTACTGGAATAGACAGGGGCTGATTAAGTACAGTTTTTTTATCATTACTGCTATATTTGCTTATCAAGCAATTAGCATTCATTCTCAAGAGTTGGAAAATACCTCTCTACAACAAAAAGCTCTTGCAAAAGCCGAAAAAAATCTCACTCAAAAAGCCACGCGTGGGAATATCTTGGATCGAAATGGCAACATCCTTGCCATCAGCCTTATTCAGCAAAAAATCAATCTAGACCCAACACTAATTCAAGACGAATTTATCCCCATGTTAGCAGAGGCGTTGCAAATGCCTTTTGAGGAATTTCAGAGCAAAATTGAGGAAAAACGTCAAGCAAGTTCTGGCAGAAGATACCTTATCATCAAGGAAAACCTTACGCTAACCGACCCTATTATTGCTAATCTAAAAAAACTCAAAAGACAAACACTTGAAGTTTGTCAGTCAAAAATAGTTGCGCCCTCAAAAACATTGCTAGATAGAGCAAAAACCCTTGTAGGGATACAAATTGATAGCAAGAATCAGGTTGAAGTCGTGCGTTGTAAAAATCAAAAAATAGCTGGCGTTGCCCTGCAATCTTCAACTTTTCGATACTACCCTAAAGCCGAGTCTATTTCACCGCTACTTGGTCGAACCAATAATGAGAACGTAGGCGCGTTTGGTATTGAGTCAGAATTTGATTCTTTGTTAGCCGGCTCTGATGGTCAAGCGAAAATTACCACCAATAAAAAAAGCTCAAATATTTATTACCAAGCAGAGGTTTCTCAGGTGCTGCATCAGGGTGAAGACATTCAATTAACCATTGATGCCGATATTCAATTTCATGTTTTTAACGCCATCAAAAAATCAGCAGAATTTCACTTAGCCGACTCTGCCTCAGCCATTGTTCTTTCCGCTAATGGCGAAATTTTGGCGCTTGCTAATTACCCTGCTGGCGATCCAAATGACCACCAAAGCTACGATCCAGAGGATTACAGAAACCGCGTTTTAGCTGACAAGATTGAACCAGGCTCAACAATGAAGCCTTTCACCGTGTTGCTTGCCCTTGAAAAAGGCGTTATCACTGCTACTGAAGATGAATTAATTGATGTCAGTAAATCCATCGGCCATGTTAAAACAAACCGCGATGTAAGAAGATATGGCGATGCAATCACAGTAAAGAAAATACTAGAGAAATCACACAATTTAGGTACTGTTAATATTATGGAACGCCTTGAGGCGCAAGATGTGTACAAGGCATGGCAACTTCTGGGTTTTGGTGAATACCAAGGATTGATGCCAAGCATTGAAAACCCAGGCGTGCTTAGGCACTATAGCACTTGGGGAATTATAGATAAACGCACCATAGCCTTTGGTCATGGCCCAATGAATACTAATCTTGCACAACTCGCAAGGGCTTATTTAGTGTTTGCCAACGAAGGCAGTTTACCAAACTTAAAATTAATAAAGGACGAAGAAGAAGTAGAGCTAAGTACACAAGTTTTCAGCGCTAAAGCAACCAATAGAATTAAAGAAATATTGGATACTGTAGCTTCGATGAAAGGCTCTGGTTACCGCTCTATCATCAACGGCTATGAGATTGGTGGAAAAACAGGCACAGCAGAAATGGTCATTGACGGGAAATATGATAAAGACATAAAACGCACATACTTTGTTGGCTTCTCACCCGTTGAAAAACCAAAATACATTATGGCTGTCCGACTGGATTATCCGAAACAATGCTTTACTTTATGGGATCCAGATTTAGGTGTACGCTGCCAAGGCTCCAATTCGGCAGCAATGACGTTCAAGGATGCAATGGAAAAAATACTGAATGCCGATGCCAGTATCCAACCTACATCAGCCAATTAGTCTAGCTTGATTTCGGCTTTTTTCGGTGCTGTATTTCTTCCATGATTTTCTTTTCGTCAGCACTGGTGCTGGCCGTTGAAATAGAGGCGGAAGTTAGGTTTCTTTGATGTTGTTTTTCTGACAAGGTTAAAGCACTGAGAAACTCATCCTTTGCTTCATTCTCACTTAAACTTGGCTCCATCACGCACAGCTGTTGCAAACGAGAATAAACTCTGGGCTTGGCCTCAAATGGCTTAATCAGCGCTTGTTGTGATATCTCGTCATCAATTTGTGCAGAGTGGACTAACTCAAGTAACACGTTTGACTTGGGCAAGTTCCGCACTCTAAGTTCTACCGTATCATCCGCCAATACTGGATAATTCAACACACAATTAATCATTTTTGACATCAGGCCTTTCATGCCGTTGTCTGGTGTTTTTTTCGCCACTGGCTCGTCATAAACCATCTCTGCCATTGGCGAAATATCAAAATTTGGTGGCGCTTGGTGCATATCTTGCATTGGCGGTTCACTGTATTTACTTTGATTGACCACCTTTTCAACATGCGATACGTCTTGACCAACCACTTGAGCAAGACCTTCAACCAACTGCTGACGATAAACAGAATAAGTAACAAGATTAATGAGTGCCGAAGCTTGTTCTAAAAATAACGTTTTGCCTTCAATGGTTTCGAATGGCACTTCGGATTTAATGTGGTCAAAGAGAAAACTGGACAGTGTTTGTGCTTTTTCAATGCGCCGTGAAAAAGCCTTGACAGACTCACTTTGGATTAATGTATCTGGGTCTTCGCCGTCAGGCAAGAGCAGAAACTTGATCATCAATCCTGCGGTCATTACTGGCAAGGAGATTTGCAGCGCCTTCCAAGCTGCCGCCCTGCCCGCCTTGTCACCATCAAAGCAAAAAACAATAGTGTCGGTTGCCCTTGATAAAGTTTGTAGGTGAGCTGGTGTGGTTGCTGTCCCGAGGGTGGCGACGGTTGTGGTAATACCATGTTGATGAAGAGCGATCACATCCATATAACCCTCTACCACCAAGATATAGTCAATTTTTCGAGAGTGTTTACGGCAATGATAGAGACCGTACAATTCCTTCGATTTAGAGAATAATGGCGTCTCTGGCGAATTTAAATATTTTGGATTGTCTTTATCTGAGAGTACACGTCCACCAAAGCCAATAACATTGCCTTTGGCATTATGAATAGGAAACATTAAACGATCGCGAAAGCGGTCGTAATAATCACCCTCTTTATCTTTTTTTGCAACCAACATACCAAGCGTATCTAGATCGATAAGTTTTTCACTATCTGCCTTATTATGCTCATGCAGATTACTCCAACCTGGCGGCGCGTAACCGAGTTCAAATCTTTTAGCTATTGCGCCACTAATACCGCGCCCCTTAGCGTAATCAACAGCACGCTTTTTAGCGACAGAACTTTTTAATTGTGTTTGGTAATAATCATTCACCTCACCCATCAACTCGCTGTAGCGCTTAAAGCGTGTATCAACGGGTTTAACATTTTGGTCATAAATAACAGAAACGCCAGATTCTGAGGCCACCGTTTCTACAGCCTCAACAAAGTCTAAGTGATCAAATTTCTTGATAAAATCTATAGCGCCACCACTTTCGCCGCAGCCAAAACAATGGAAAATCTGTTTATTTGGCACCACGGTGAACGATGGTGTTTTTTCTTCATGAAAAGGGCAACAGGCTTTATAGTCTTTGCCCGCTTTTTTTAAGGGCACACGCTTATTAATTAGACCGACAATATCTACTCTATCCGACAAATCATTGATAAAATCTCTGTCAATAAACGGCATAGTCTAGGGCGCAATAACCACGTGGAAAACTCTTCATTTTAATGGAATTCTTTCATCCAAAATATCTACCAACTTGGATATTAATCCTACTGATGAAAATTGGCGCCCTTGTTCCGTTCAGAATGCAAGTTTTTCTAGGCAAAAACATGGGTAAATTATTCTACCCATTGTTTTCAACCGTAAGAAAAGTTGCGACTATCAACATTCAAAAATGCTTTCCTGAGAAAAACAAAGAACAAGTATCTGCCTTAGTGAAAAAACACTTTGAGTCTATTGGTGTTAGTTTTTTTGAAACTGCAAATGCTTATTATGGCAGAGACGAAAAAATTCAAAAATTACTGACGATAGAAAGCGAACACTATCTAACAGATGCAATGAAAGATGATCGTGGTGTAATTATTCTGTGCTCGCACTTTATGCCGCTAATGCTTAGTAGTCGTGCCCTATCACTTAAACACACAATTGCCAGTATTTATCGACCACAAAACAACCGTCTTTTTGACAAAATAATGGTTAAAGGTCTTACCAATGGTGGCGGAATAATGATTAAAAATTCCGACACCAAGGCGATGATCAAAGCAATCAAAAACGCGCTGCCCATTTGGTACGCACCTGACCAAGATTTAGGCACCAAAGGGACAGTATTTGCGCCACTATTCGGCATTCAAGCGGCAACAATTTCTGCCACATCTCGCCTTGCCAAAGGTGGCAACACCGCCGTTATCCCATACTCTTTCACTAGAACCGATGAAGGCTATAATATGTCTTTCTCTGCTCCACTTGAAAATTACCCTAGCGGTGATTTAGTACATGACGCAAGCCAAACCAATCAAATATTAGAAGCACAAATAAGAAAAAATCCTGAACAATACCTATGGATTCACCGTCGATTTAAAACCCGCCCAGAAGGCGAAAAAAACTTTTACGCAGATATTTAATATTTTCATTCAAGCAATAGTACAATGTAGGGAATTAGCGTATAATTCGCGACTTACTTTTTGATACTAATAAGATTTAACTATGTCTATCGATACACAAGCGATTATTAAAGAATACCAAAAGGACGAGAACGACACGGGTTCCGCTGATGTACAAGTGGCATTACTAACGGCACGCATCAAGCATTTGACTGAGCACTTTAAGACGCACAATAAAGACCATCATTCAAGAAGAGGTCTACTGCGCCTTGTATCTCAGCGTAAAAAATTATTGTCTTATATTAAAAACAATAGCATTTCTGGCTACGCCAATCTAATTTCACGTCTAGGCCTTAGAAAATAAAGCCTTAAGACGCGACAAAAAAAGCCCCATTTTTGGGGCTTTTTTATCGCCTATTGCTTTAAAGGTCTCTTAAAATAGCAGTATGGAACTTTCACCTACTTATCAAAAAATATCGGACCTTGTGGAGCGAACAACGGCCCTATCCAGTCACTTGCAATTGGAAGAAAAGCAAGGCCGACTGGAAGAAGTTTTGCGTGAATTAGAAAACCCAGATATTTGGTCTAACCCAGAAGAAGCACAGGCGCTCGGTAAAGAAAAAACCCAACTCGAAAACATTTGCAATACCTTTGCAAATGCCTCTGCTATTCTGGACGATGCTAGTGAATTACTAGAAATGGCAGAGGCTGAGGATGATAACGACACAGTAGACAGTGTTGTTGCAGATTTGGTCGACGTCGAAACGGACATTGGTGCGTTAGAGTTTCAAAGAATGTTCAGGGGTGAGATGGATCAAAACTCTGCTTTTCTTGATATTCAATCAGGCTCTGGCGGCACTGAAGCGCAAGACTGGGCAGAAATGTTATTACGCATGTATTTGCGCTGGGGTGAAAAGCACCAATTCAAAGTAAAACTCATGGAAGTCTCCGCTGGAGAAGTTGCCGGCATTAAATCGGCTACTATTCACTTCGATGGTGATTACGCCTTCGGCTGGCTCAGAAGTGAAATTGGCATTCATCGCTTAGTGAGAAAATCTCCTTATAATGCCAACGGCAAAAGACACACTTCTTTTTCCTCCGTGTTTGTTTCACCCGAAGTGGATGACAATATAGAAATCGAGATTAACCCTGCCGATTTACGCATCGATACTTACCGAGCTTCTGGCGCCGGTGGTCAGCACGTAAACAAAACAGAATCCGCAGTACGTATCACGCACTTACCGACAAATACCGTTGTTCAGTGCCAAGATGGTCGTTCACAGCACGCCAACAAAGATCAAGCAATGAAGCAACTCAAGTCCAAACTTTATGAACTTGAAATGCAAATACGCAATAGTGAGAAACAAGACCTTGAAGACCTAAAGTCGGATATTGGCTGGGGCCATCAAATCCGCTCATACGTACTCGATCAATCGCGCATTAAAGACCTTAGAACAGGCTTTGAAACCAGCAATACGCAAGATGTTCTTGATGGCAATCTCGATCCATTTATCGAAGCCAGCTTAAAGGCAGGACTGTAACAATGAAAACACACTATGACATGATTGCTATTGGCGCTGGTAGTGGTGGCCTCTCTGCCGTTGAACGCGCCAGTGAATACGGCAAAAAATGCGCAATTATCGAAATGAAAACAATTGGCGGCACCTGTGTTAATGTCGGCTGTGTTCCCAAAAAGGTGATGTGGTATGCCGCTAATACGGCTGCCACAATTAACAATGCTTCAGGTTTTGGTTTTGAGGTGGGGAGTGTTGACTTTTCTTGGATAAAACTAAAACAAGGTAGAGACAACTACATCAGAGGCATTACCACTTGGTACGATGGTCATTTAAAATCGCTTGGTATTGATTATATTAAAGGCTTTGGTCAGTTGATAGATAACAACACTGTCAGTGTTAATGGCCAACAAATCACTGCCGACCACATCGTGCTCTCACCAGGCAGTACGCCCTTTGTGCCTAATATTGAAGGTGGCGAATTTGGCATCACTTCAAATGGTTTTTTTGAGCTTACCGATTTACCTAAAAAAGTGGCTATTGTTGGTGGTGGCTTTATTGCTGTCGAGTTAGCAGGCATGCTCAATTCTTTGGGCAGTGATGTCACACTTATTATTCGTTCAAACAACTTGCTGAATGGCTTTGACGCCATGGTTGTTGACACACTAACCAAAGAATATCAAAAGCAAGGCATTGCTATTGTCCCCAACACAGATATTTCAAAACTCGACAGCAACGGCAATATTCACTGCAACAATGGAATACTTGAGGGTTTTGATGAAGTCATTTGGGCAATGGGTCGCTCACCAATGACGAATGATATTGGACTAGAAACTATTGGTCTAACAACCGATAGCAAGGGCTTTATCCAAACCGATAAATACCAACAAACCAATATTAAAGGAATTTATGCCATAGGCGATGCTACTGGTCGTGCAGCTTTAACCCCAGTGGCTATTGCTGCTGGCAGGCGACTTTCTGATCGTCTATTTAACGGCATGAGTGATAGGCATCTCAATTACGACAATATTCCAAGTGTTGTGTTTTCTCATCCACCTATTGGTACAGTTGGTCTCAGCGAGAAAGAAGCTAGAGCAAAATTCAAAGATATTAAAATCTACCAATCAAGCTTTACCCCTATGGCAGATGCCCTGCTTGAACATCAAATGCAAACAGCTCTAAAACTCATTTGCGCAGGTGATGATGAAAAAGTTATCGGCTGTCATATTATTGGAGAAGGTGCCGATGAAATGCTACAAGGTTTTGCTGTAGCAATCAAAATGGGCGCTACCAAATCACAACTTGATGATACTGTAGCTATCCATCCCACCAGTTCCGAAGAACTCGTCACTCTTAGATAAACTTCATCTTTTTTTCTAATACGATGTTGCATTCTTCTCTCACTCGGTCATATAGCTTTATCTATACTCCGTCGTTCGTTATATCGTGCGCCTTGTATTAGAGAAAAAATATTCGTTTATATATCATTTAGCACAAGCCAACCTCCTTGACCCACTCAATAAAACGTCCTAATGTGTAGCGGGAGATTAATGCATGTTTTGTTTTAAGGAAAAATATTCGTTTATATATTGACTATTACTTATTCATTTTTCGCCACTGTTTAGGGTTAATCGGTGGTTTGGAAAATGCCCAGAAACCTCGCTTTTCACTTCTTGCCAACCTCTCTTCTTTTAAGTAAGTTTCATTGTAAGAATAGGCCATACCCTCTAAAACCATTTGCCTGCCGATATTAATTTCACCAACAAACAAGCGAATCAGCACTCTGTCATAGTAATCAATTCCAATTGGCTTGATAAGTAACTCATCATGAGAATTATTAAGCAAGCTTTTCAAGTATTGTGTAGACAACTCGCCACAACTAATAACTTCTCCATAATTTTTCTCACAAGGCTGATCCCATTCAGGAGTGTCAATTCCAGCAATTCTCATTCTAAGCAATGTTCGATCATCCATTGAGTCTTGATGAGTTTTTGCAAAATCAAGAAAAAGCAAAACATCAATATTAACACTGTCGCCATCAACAATTACCAGAGGGTGTTTTAAATCACTTTGAGCGCCAACAAAACTGCAAAAGCTGAATAACAAGCATAAAACAAAAAGCTTCATTAAGTTGGAAGGGGTCGGTAAAATTGATTCATTATAAGACAATGCACTAACCATGAGCGCAATAGAGACAATTCAATTCAATGAATCAGGCATAGTGCCAGCGATTGCTCAAGATTTTAAGACTGGTGAAATCTTAATGATGGCATGGATGAATAAAGAGGCACTTAGTTTAAGCATCGAACAACGAAGAGCGGTTTATTACTCAAGATCTCGCAAAAAACTGTGGTTTAAAGGTGAGGAGTCGGGACATGTGCAAGAAATTGTCGATATTTACACAGACTGTGACCAAGACGTGATTTTGCTTAAAGTCAAACAAATAGGCGGCATTGCTTGTCACACAGGGCGTGCCAATTGCTTTTTTAATAAATTAGAGAGTGACGAGTGGGTGGGTGTTGCCGACGTCATTAAAGACCCGAGCGAAATTTATGAATAACATCTTATCAACATTAGAGAAAATCCTTGAACAGAGAAAATCTGCCTCCCCAGACAGCTCATACGTATCTTCTTTGTACAGCAAAGGCACTGATCAAATTCTGAAGAAAATTGCTGAAGAATCTGCTGAAGTAATAATGGCAACAAAAGAAGGGGAAACTGATAAAATCGTTTACGAAGTTGCGGATCTGTGGTTTCACACTATGATTCTGTTGCGTCACAAAAATATTGCTTTTAGTGATATTGAAAAGGAATTAATGCGCAGATATGGTGTATCTGGCCTAACTGAAAAACTTAATCGAACGGTTAAATAAAAGGAGAAAAATCCATGGGAATGCCAGGACCACTTGAACTCATCATTATCTTAGTCATTGTTGTACTTGTTTTTGGTGGCAAACGTCTGAAGAATCTCGGGGGCGATTTGGGCGGCGCAATCAAAGGCTTTAAAAAGTCAATGAAAGATATGTCCGCTGAAGAAACAACTGAAAAGGCTGAAGACATCATCGAAGTCAAAACTGAAAAAGAAGAAGATACTAGCAAATAGTATTATTTAGACTTTTTTGTACTCAGATCAAAGTTTTTTACTAAAACACACTTATGCAGCAAAAAACCCTCAAAAGCGTTTTTTGGAAAGCGCATTTAACGATCAATAATTCAGGACAAAATCATGTTTGATTTTGGCTTTTGGGAGTTGGCAATCATTGCTGTTATCGCCCTTGTTGTTGTCGGTCCTGACAAAATGCCTGCACTTGCTCGCAAGGCAGGCCTTTACGCCGGGAAAGCTTCAAAATTCATTAATAAAGTCAAAAAAGACATTAATGAAGAATTAAAGGCAGACGAACTAAAAGAGATTAAAGGTCAACTAACCATGACAGGTGAAGACTCTGTATTCTCTCAAGCCTTTAAGGAAACCAAAGAGGATCTTGAGGCAATCAAACGAGAGGCTAATAGCATTACTGATATGCCTGCCAATACTAAAAAAGACCCAGAAGCAGAAAAAGTCACGGGCGATAAAGAAGACACAAACCCAGAAAACAAACCTTAATACATAATGCCAGAGTCAGCGCCGCAAGAAAAAATGTCAATCATCCATCACTTGGTTGAATTAAGAAACACATTACTTCATTCCGTTCTTGCAATTACGATATTCTTTGTAGTGCTCTTCCCTTTTGCAGATAAGATCTACACATTTATCGCGGCACCAATCTTGGCAACGATACCAGGTTCAAATCTCATCGCTATTGGTGTTATTTCACCCTTCTTAACGCCGTTAAAAATGGCATTGATCCTGGCCGTATATCTTGCAATGCCGTTTTTGTTATTCAAAATTTGGGCTTTTGTCGCCCCTGCACTCTATAAGCATGAAAAACGCTTAATCTTGCCATTGATAATCTCTTCAACAATTCTGTTCTACACAGGGATATTGTTTTCTTTCTATATTGTTTTTCCAGTGATTTTTAGCTTCCTCTCAACGGTAGGCCCCTCCGTTGTCAACTTTACTCCAGACATTCAATACTACCTTGATTTCGTCATCAAAGTATCGTTCGCCTTTGGTGTTGCTTTCGAGGTGCCCATTGCCACAATTTTATTGATCATGTTTGGCGTAACAACGCCAGAGAAACTGAAGAAAAATCGAGCTTACATTATCATTGGTGCCTTTGTGCTCGGCATGATTCTCACTCCACCAGACATCATCTCTCAGGTGTTAATCGCAATTCCTATTTGGCTATTGTTTGAAGCTGGGTTAGTTTTTGCACCATTATTCAAAGTTCGTAAACGTGAAGACTTGCCCGAGGAAGATGGCGAATCAAGCACGGTCGACTGGCAAGATAAAGAACATAATGCCAAGATAGATAAGCTTGAAGACGAGATGAATAAACGTGGAAAAGATAAATAAATCTACGGGCTTTTGCCATAGCGCACCTTGCAATGCGCTATAGTGAGTGACTATTTAGTCAGTAAATAGGCCTCCAGTGAATCATCAAGCGCATCAAGCCACGGCGTATGGTGCGCCGGTGATTGGGTGCCAGTCATCAAAGAAGCATAGGATTTATTTCTAAACGTCATGATGTCTTCTTTCTTGTCTTTTTTCCAGCTCAAGAATGTCTGTCTCATACCTTCGATGTCAAAATTCGGGTAATCCGTTTCATCAATCAACATCTGTATGTAATCACCTTGGAATTTAATCGCATAGCCAGCATCATCTTCAGCCACTTCAAGCTCGTGCTGCTCTTTAGTATGTCTCTGCATTTCATCAAAAGATGGTAATTCGATTTTGCCCAATATAACGTCTCTGGCATACCAAGCTTGCGCATCAAACATATTGAAGGTATACCACTGATCCTGCATTGCAAGATACATTAGTTGTGGATTATGCTCCCAAACGACCCCTTTGTAGATGTCTAGCGGATACAAAATATTGTTGGTTTTTAAGCGTAGTGAGTCGGGCAAGAATGGGAAGTGATGCTTGTACCCCGTACAAAGAATAATCGCATCAACCTCTTTGGTGCTGCCGTCGATAAAATGCACTGTGTTGCCTTCTACTTTTACAATGCCTGGCTTTTCTTCCCAGTTATCTGGCCACTTAAAGCCCATGGGAGCAGAGCGGTAACTACTGGTAATCGATTTAGCGCCATACTTATAACATTGAGACCCAATATCCTCAGCAGAATAACTACTGCCAACAATTAACAAATCTTGGCCTTTAAATTCAAGCGCATCGCGGAAGTCATGTGCATGCAAAATTCTACCATTAAAGTGACTAAAGCCCTCATATTCAGGAACATTCGGTGTTGTGAAATGACCCGATGCCACAATAACATAGTCAAATTCATCCGAATAAGCCCTATCTTCAGTGAGGTCGTGCACACGAACTGTGAATTTCTTAGTGTCTTCGCAAAACGAAACATCTCGAACAGCTGTGTTAAATTTGATCTGATCTCGGACATTTGCTTTTTCAACCCGACCTTGAATGTAATCAAACAAAACTTCTCTAGGAGGATAAGAGGCAATAGGATGATCAAAATGCTCTTCGAAATAATAATCCGCAAACTCTAAACATTCTTTTGGCCCGTTGGACCATAAATAGCGATACATGCTGCTATGAGCAATTTCACCATTCTGATCTAGGCCAGTACGCCAGCTATAATTCCATAAACCACCCCAGTTAGATTGTTTTTCAAAACAAACAACTTCAGGTACATCTTCGCCTTTATCTTTAGCTGATTTAAACGCTCTTAATTGCGCGAGGCCACTTGGCCCTGCACCGATGATCGCTACCTTCTTATCCATATTCTATCCCTTGTTATATACATTCTCAAAACGTTAATGTGATGCTATAAACCAAAATAAACACCCACTAATGTAAATTTGTGATCACAAATGTGACCGATCGAAAGTATACCTAACTCAAAGTGTTTGTAAGCAGAGAAAATAAAATGGGGTAAATAGAATTAGGGACTTATTCTAAGAGCTCGAAAGCGCTGATTATGCTATCTGCAATATCGGCGATACGTTTATTTTTATCCATTGCCATTTTTCTGAGAGACTGATATGCCTCGTCTTCGTTGATTTTCTTATGTTTCATCAGCAAGCCTTTGGCTTTTTCAACTGCTTTGCGCTCAGCTAACTGCGAGCGTGTGGCATCCAATTCATCCTTTAATGCCTGAAACTCTCTAAAGCGAGCAATGGCAACGTCGATAATAGGCTGTACACGATTTTCCTCTAAGCCATCGACAATATAGGCATTTACACCTGATTTAATCGCGGCGCCTGCCATTTTATCGCCAGAGCTCTCTGTAAACATAACAATCGGTTTGGGCTTTGTCTTATTAACATCGCGGAGATTAGCAAAGACTGCCTCATCCGGTATATCAGCATTTATAATCACTACATCTGCATGAGTTATTTCATAACTACTTGCAAGGTTTTCGCTATTCTCCAGTCGACAGATCACCTCATGACCCTTGTCTTGCAATGCACGACGAAGAATGGCTGAACGGCCCATATTCTCGTCAACTAAAATAATTTTTAATGCTTCTGGATTCATTGTTGGATTGATTCATATTTCATAAAATGCCAGCTGTGTAATATACCCCATTCATACTAAAAAGTCCTTAGTTTAGGGTGTTATATTTCTGAAAAATGGGGGTATTTCACCCCCATTTGACAGGCTGACTTTGATTATTTTGTTACAAACTCTGGATAGGCTTCTAAACCACACTCAGTAAGGTCAACACCGTCTTCTTCCTCTTCTTCAGAGACTCGAATACCCATAGCTGCTTTGAGGCCTAGCCATAGTAATAATGAAGTACCAAATACCCATACAAAGATGGTGCCTGCGCCAACCAACTGACCAACAAAAGAGGCACTGCTATTAGTTAAAGGTACTGCCAATAGTCCCCACAATCCAACCACACCATGAACTGAAATTGCGCCCACTGGGTCATCTATTCTTAGCTTTCGATCTAAGATAACAATTGAGAATACAACAATCAGCCCACCAACGGCACCTATAAGTGTTGCCACTAAAGCACTAGGTGTATCAGGACCTGCAGTAATTGCAACCAATCCTGCTAAGGCACCATTAAGTGCCATTGTTAGATCCGCTTTACCAAACCAAGCTTTCGCCAACAACAGTGCTGCAATGACACCACCTGCTGCTGCTGCATTAGTATTTAAAAATACCATTGCTACTGCATCGGCACTTTCTTTGCTAGCCATTGCTAGTACTGAGCCGCCATTAAAGCCGAACCATCCCATCCAAAGAATAAACGTACCTAAGGTTGCCAAAGGTAGGTTTGCGCCAAGCATCGGCTTGGAGTTACCATCTTTGTCATACTTGCCTTTGCGTGGACCGAGTATAAGAACGCCTGCAAGTGCTGCAGCAGCTCCTGCCATATGAACGATACCTGAACCCGCAAAATCTAAAAACCCAAAGTCATCACCCAAGCTATATATACCAAAAACGCTTGCACCACCCCAGGTCCATAAACCTTCCATTGGATAAATAATGGTAGTAAAAATTGCAGCAAAAACGAAAAACGAAAACAACTTCATACGTTCCGCTACCGCTCCAGAGACAATCGACATTGCGGTTGCCACAAACACTACCTGGAAGTAAAAGTCAGCTGCATTTGAATAAGTTTCGCCCTCGCCACTAATACCGTCTAGCAATAATCCACCTCCGTACATTAAATCGTATCCATAGACCATATACATCGTACAAGCGATTGCAAATAAGCCAATATTTTTAGTTAAAATTTCAGCTGTATTCTTGCTTCGAACAAGCCCAGCTTCTAACATAGAGAAACCTGCCGCCATCCACATCACCAAAGCACCCATCACTAAAAAGTAAAAAGTGTCAAGGGCATACTGTAATTCTAATATTTGATTTTCCATAATTACTCCTTAAACTGCTTCAGGGCCAGTTTCACCCGTACGAATACGGGTCACTTGCTCTAAACTTGAAACAAAAATCTTACCATCACCGATTGCACCGCCATTGACTTTGCAGCACGCAATAATCGTCTCAATGACTCGCTCAACTTGCTCGTCTGTAATGGCAATTTCCAATTTTACTTTTGGTAAAAACTCAACGACAAACTCGGCGCCGCGATAAAGCTCTGTATGGCCTTTTTGACGACCAAATCCTTTGACTTCAGTCGCAGTGATGCCTGTGACACCAATTTCAGAAAGCCCTTCTCTGACGCTGTCCAGCCTTTTTGGCTGGATAATTACTGTTACCATTTTCATATTTTTCTCCTAACAACAAAAACAAAAAAAAGCCTGGTATCCACAACACGCAGTGGGACAACAGGCTTCAATACCAGGGATTCTCTACTTTGAGATAGACGAAAAAAAACGCCTATTTTAGCTTAAAAAAATTAAACTCAAATAAACGCCATCGTTAAAAACAGCAACCTTCGTCGGCCACCATTAATGGTAATTGTACAGATTTATTCACATCATAGTGAATTATTTTCAATTATTGACAAATAATCTGATTCCTTTAAGATAACAACGTTCTTTTCCTTGGCTGTATTGAGCTTTGTAATGCTTACATTCTCACCAATAATCAGAAAATCAGTTTTACTGTTCACACTTGTTGCCACTTTAATGCCAAGAGACTTGCCTTGCTTCTGTAAATCAGCACGAGGATGACTCATCTTGCCAGTAAAAACAATCTGTTTGTTAAAAAACGGATGATCAAAATTGGCAGAGTTACTTATTAATTGAGTTGACTCCAGTGCAAATCCGAATGCTTTCAAGACTCGGAATTCTTCTTTAATCTCTTCTAAGCCCTCAATAATAAGCTTGGCTGTTATCTCAGCAAATCCATCCATATTGACAACATCATCAACAGATAAGTCAAAGATTTCACCCAAAGGCTTATGTTTCAACAGATTTTCACAGTTACCCATACCCAACCTTAATACACCAAAGGCGGCTAAAAAACGCCAATCCTCAATACTTTCTTGCGTCGATCTAGCCAGTTGATTCAGCAGGTTTTTTGCCGTTTTATCGCCAAAACTCATGGCCGTTAAATCGCTGTGAGACAGTTGATAAATGTCACTTACTTTGCGAATGTTATTTTCATAAAGCTTTTGTATGCTTGCCAAACCAAAGCCATCATTATTGGCTAATATTTTAAAGAAATACGCCATGCAACCAATAATTTGATCGGGACAATCATCATGATTAAGGCACATTAAAAAATCGGATTCCCATGTTAACTCACTCTGGCAACTTGGGCATGATTCAGGAATCGATACCTCTACACTCTTTAAGACTTTATTAATCTTTGGTATCACTAAGCCACTACGAGTCAATTCAACAATACTACCCTCGCCTAAGCCTTGTTCTTTAACCAGTCCATAATGATGGCCAGTAGCACGATAAATGGTTGCGCCACTGAGTTGGGTTGGCTCTAATTCAGCCACAGGAGTGATTTTTCCTGTTCTGCCTACTTGGGCAGTTACCGACAATACACGTACTTGCGCCTTATCTTTATTCTCTTTAAAGGCGATCTGCCAACGATGGAATTTTCTATTCGAGCCCATATGAGATTTCAGTTGGACGTTGGTCAGCTCAAAAACAACCCCATCCACATCAAAATCTACACCACTTTCAAGCTCACTCACAATGCTCTGGAAATGCGCACTAAATGATTCAATATCGCCAGACCAGCTGGGTAGCTGAGAAAAGGGTACAAAAAGAGCGGCCTTATCGGCGATAGCCTGAGAAGCATATTGGTCAAGCGCTTTTTCTTTTATCAGGCTTGCCTGAAAATTTCTTGGGTATTCAAAATGCTCGCTTAGGTGCGACTCAAAATAGCTCTTTTTAACAACAATTTCACCAGGGCCCTGTCCTCTTGCTGAATCATTGTAAACACTCAGTCCTCGTTCAAACACTCGAGAAATATCACTACCCTTATTACCATCACCCCTTGTATATAAGCGATTGCCATCATCATAACCAGCAAAGCCATCAAGCTTAGCAGTACCCTTAATTCGGATACCTTCAGACGGAAGATTAATCTCTAGAGAGGCCTTATTTACCCTATCCAGCCATTTTTGAATTTCACCCCAAGTATAAGCCTTATCGATAGAAATCATTCTTTCCGGAAGCTTTACTTTTTCTTCGGAAAAGCCTTCATTTTCAGGCTCGGGGCGGTTGAATAAAAAGTGATCAGGCGTCCTTTTTAATAACTCAGCCAAGAAAACAAAATCGTAGTCTTGATCGCTTACTATAGGCCTACCATCGCGATAGTACTGGTTGGCAACAATGCAGAACTCAGCCAATTCATCGTCTGATAAATCGCCCAGTAAAAGGCTTTGGTTTGCTATATTTTGAATTTTTTGATCAGTCAACATCGATTAGTTGTTGCGCTTATCTCTATTTCAACACAACAGCTAGAATTGATTAGAAATCTCTTTAAAGAAAATAAAACTGTAATCAATTGTTTTTTGCTCATCCTCTTCACTAAGGTCATTAAAGATAACTTGAGAACGACCCCCTTCTAGTTGCTTGACGATAAGCTGAACTGAAATCATTTCAGCACTTATGCCTATCAATTTCGAGAAAAAACCACCTTCTTTTGTTCTAGCGAGATTGACATAGTAGCTTTTCTCGAATGCATCACTGTCCTCAATATCAATATCTAACTCATCCAGTGCCCAGCCCAAATGCGCCCAAGACTTAGCCGAATCGAATGGAAAAACAAGTGCTGCATACCCGCTCTCACTTGTATAAACCGAAACACGCAATTGATCACTCTTCGCTGTATCTTGAATCTTATTGATAGCCTCAGATTGATCACTGCCAAGGAAAACCATCAGCCTAAGAAGCATTTCTGTTTCTAGTTCAGCATCTTTCGCACGTGATTGCCATTGGGTATTTTTATCTGCCGCCACTTCCTCGATTGAAGTTAGAGACAGATAAACCTCCGAACTGTTATCATCGTCAGTTGCTTCAATGCGAATTCTATATTTATCCGCAATTGGTAATGCGGCTTTTGCTTTTAAGATGCCTGAAAACATCGATCTAAAAACACCAATTGACGAGTCGGGCACATCTGGGTTGCTCTCGAGAAACTCAGTTTCTATAATACCAATTGCCTCATTTTCCTTCTTGATCGTAAAACCAAACGACTTTAAGAATTTTTTAGCTAATGGCCAGATATCGCTTGGCGACTTACCAACCAACAACCATCTACGATAAGCGTCGCGCTTAACTTCAATGTTAGTGACTTTGACTAATTGCACTTCAGCAGAATTTTCATTTAGGAGGTTGCTAGAACTAATTACAAAATCGCCTTGCGATTCAGGACTGGTTAAATCGGGCGGGATAATGAGATCTGCGATCTCGCCTGTCTCTCCTAGGTAATTGATAGTACGAGCGCCCAGTATCTCTTCTTCATCAGAGCTAGAAAATGATGAGCAGCCTGTTAAAATAAAAGCCGCCAATAAAACAATTATGCAGTTCGTGTATTTCATATTAAATTAAGTTTTTGTAAGTCATCTCCAAGTATAGCTTGGCACTCTTTGGACAATACGGTTAAAGGCAAGCGGATACCTTCTCCACATTTTCCCATTTTATGTAACGCCCATTTCACTGGAATTGGGTTGGACTCGAGAAACAAATGATCGTGCAATATTCCAATCTTCTGATTAAGTTCTCTTGCCTCATCAGCCTTGCCAGCCATAGCCATTAAATAAACTCTTTGCAATTCCTCGGGCACCACATTTGCTGTCACCGAAATACCGCCATGGCCACCCAACAAAATAAACTCTACCGCTGTAGCATCATCACCTGTTAACAGCAAAAAGCCCTTAGGGCAACGAGCAACCAACTCTTTAATCACTGACAAATCGCCAGTCGCGTCTTTAATGCCAATAATATTATCAACTTCAGAGAGTCGTACAGTTGTGTCAACCGACATATCAACAGCCGTTCTACTCGGCACGTTGTACAACAATTGAGCAATATCAACGCTCTCTGCAATCAACTTGTGGTGCTGATATAGGCCCTCTTGAGTAGGTTTGTTGTAATAAGGTGTCACCAACAAACAAGCATCGGCACCAATCCTTTTAGCTTCACGAGTAAGTTCAATCGCCTCAGATGTTGAATTTGCACCTGTACCAGCAATGATTGGTATTCTTTTTGCTGCATAATTAATCGTATGCTCTACAATATGAATGTGTTCAGGCACAGCAACAGTTGCCGATTCACCCGTGGTTCCGACTGACACGATTGCTGTAGTACCTGCTTCAACATGAAAGTCGATTAAAGATTCAAGCACAGGATAATCCACAGAGCCATCATCATGCATGGGTGTAATAATAGCAACGGTTGAGCCATAATAAGTGCGTGGACTAGACATAAATCAAATAAATAAATGGATTGAGAGAGATCTTTTCATAAATCATTTTAAAATTTTCTGAGTGATAAAAATGAATAAAAAATGTGTAAAAATTTAAAATGAATAGTACTAGCTACTGATGAGAATTTTTCTGCATTTTTTAACATTTTTAGCCTCAGCCCTTTGGGATAAGAGATTTTTTACCCAAGGACAAGCTTAGGACTCCATTTTCCAGCGTTAAATTTTATCACTAGACAACAAGTAGAGTTTTTAAAATTATGCCTTGTAAAAATAAATAAAATCCAATTATCAAATCTAAAATGGTTTATACAAAAAACTCTAAGATAATTATATACGATTGAAGGCTTAATAATCATTGAAGCGCCGGGCAAAAACAATGCTAATCGTCAATTAAATCAGGTCGTTTTAGTTTCGTCTTTTCGATGGATTGCTGTAGTCGCCACGCATCTATTTTAGCTTGATGGCCGCTGAGCAATACTTCAGGCACCCTCTGTCCGTCAACCACTTCGGGTCGCGTGTAGTGAGGATGATCGAGCAAACTATTAGCAAAAGAATCTTCGAGCGAGGATTCATTGCCAAGAACACCGGGTAAACGCCGACTAATAGCATCAATCAACACCATCGCCGCCAACTCACCGCCACTGATAACATAATCACCAATAGAAATTTCCATGTCCACATCATTCTCAATCACTCTCTCATCTACGCCCTCATAGCGCCCGCATAAAAAAGTAATAGAGTCCAACTCAGACAACTCCTCAACCAATTCCTGATTGAGTTTTTTCCCTTGAGGGGATAGGTAAACCACCTTAGTGTCCGGTGAATCTTTTTTTATTGTACTCAGACAATCTCGAATGGGCTTAACCTGCATCACCATGCCTGCACCGCCACCATAGGGCTTATCATCTACATTTCTGTATTGGTTATCGCTAAAATCTCTTAGCTGCCAAGTTTTCATCGAAACGATGGATTTTTTTATCGCCCTTGCAATAACGCCCTCATCACTAATGGCGGAAAACATATCTGGAAAAAGAGTGATGATATTGAATTGCACGATGAATTTATTTGTCTATTTATCAGACACTTAAGCAAGGATGTTATGTAAAACTTGGCGATAAACAAGTGTTAAATTTTCTAAATCATCCACAGAAACACATTCATTAACCTGATGAATGGTTGCATTTAGCGGACCCAATTCCACCACCTGAGTATCCATTTGCGAAATAAAACGGCCATCAGAAGTGCCACCTGAAGTTGACAACTCCGTCTCAACGCCATTGACAGCCTTAATCGCATCAACGCAAGCATTAACCAAAGCGCCTTTTGGGGTTAAGAATGGAAAGCCAGAATGCTGCCACTCAATGTCATAATCTAGATGATGCTCATCTAAAATCTCAAGCACTCTAGTTTTGATTTTTTCGTTGGTGGTCTCCGTTGAATAACGAAAATTAAATACCACTTCAATCTCGCCCGGAATAACATTGGTTACACCAGTACCTGAGTGAATATTGGAAAATTGAAACGAGGTGGCTGGAAAATATTCATTGCCGTTATCCCATGCTTCATTACAAAGCGTATTTAACGCCGGTATAGCTAGGTGAATTGGATTATTAACCAATTGCGGATAGGCGATATGCCCTTGCTTGCCTTTGATGGTTAACCAAGCGTTTAACGAACCCCTTCTGCCATTCTTTATCACATCACCCAAAGTATCTGTCGACGAAGGCTCACCCACTAAACAATAATCAACTTTTTGATTGTTTTTCTGTAAATATTCAACCACTTTAACCGTACCGTTAATTGCCGGTCCCTCTTCATCAGAAGTGATTAAAAAGCCAATCGTTCCGGCGTGGTTTGGATTCTCAGTAACAAAACACTCAGTGGCAACCAGCATAGAGGCTAATGAGCCTTTCATATCCGCTGCACCCCGACCGTAAAGCATGCCGTCTATAATTGTTGGCTCAAATGGCTTTGTCTGCCACTGAGACTCTATACCAACTGGCACAACATCTGTGTGTCCTGCAAAGGCGAAAACCGGTCCAGACGAACCGCGCGTTGCCCAAAAATTCTCCACCCCACCAAAAGGCAGCAAATGGACAGTAAAGCCAATTTTCTCAAGGCGTTCAATCATCATTGATTGACAGCCTTTATCCTCAGGCGTTACCGAAGCCCTGCTGATTAAAGCCTTCGCTAATTCTATTGTTTCACTCATATTTGTTATTCTACCTGTAAATCAATCGAGCGAGTCTCAGCAAGCGAAATGGCATCGCTGATAATCTCAATATCATCCGCTTGCTTCACAGCCAAACCAGTACTTGAAATTCGAACAACAACAAGCACTTCTGTTGACTCTGAAAGTTTGACTGATAACGAGTCAGCATCACTCAAAGAGACAATGCCATTAAAGTCTTTTAGCCGGATTTTTTTAATGGCGATTGGCATTGGCGAACCCGTAAGGGCCTTGGCGTAAACCATTAAATAATCCAGTTCGGATCGCAACGCCAATATGTCTTCGGAAATTGAGAGGTGAATGGTCAGAGTGAAATCATTCGTTGATTCGAAATTGCGCAGAGTATTAAGAGCGCCTTCAATAACAGCCTTATCTGGATGTTCAACTGGCAACAGATACAGGGCTTTTTGCCAGGATTGTTCTGCCAAAAGCAAATCGCCATCATTCGCTGCAACAATGCCCACCAAATAAAGCGCATGAACAGAATCAGGAGCAACCTCAAGCGCCTGATCAATTAATGACTGTGGCTCTCCAGCAAAATCCCCATCTTGAGTCGAAGCAACTACACTGGCATATTGCAGCAACATATCAATATCGTTTGGAATCAGCGAATAAGCCTTTTCAAATGATGCCAAAGCCTTGTCCGTATTACCCAAATTAAACTCGGCCAAGCCCAACATTGCCCACGCCTTACCGTTTTCTGGGTTATCGTCTAGATGAGCCTTTAAAGATTCCACACTCTGCTCTAAACTTAAACTTGGCGATATCTCAATAACAGCACTAGATCCTTGCTTTGGCGCTAATTGTGCGTAGGTAAGTACAGAGACAATAGCAATAATAACACTTAGCGCAATTGCCCATTTCAGCGGATTGATTGCGACAATATCGCCAGAATCTTGGGATAGCTCACTGGCAAGCGTATAGGTGATTTCATCCTCTGCTTCTTGATATAAGGACTCACTAATCAAACCCTTTGTTACATCGTCGGCCAATTCCTGTTTTTTTTGCTTGCCAATGGCTACGTTAGAGGCATCATCACTGATGTTCACTTTTAGTGGTCGATAGAGGAAATAGGCCACAAAACCACTAGAGGCTAAAATCAATAACAAGAATTGCCATTCAAAACTCATGATTTCACCTTTAATCGATAGCGCCTATCAAAGGCCGCAAGCAACGCACCAAGTGCAATCATAATGCCACCCAACCAAATCCAGCGAACCATAGGCTTGTAGTAAATACGCATACTCCAATTACCATTACCAAGTGACTCGCCCAAGGCGACATACAAGTCCCGACCAAGTGATGGATCAATTGCGGCTTCAGTCATTGGCATGCCGGTTTGATAAAGACGTTTTTCGGGTGACAGCTCAATAGCGTCCTCTCCATCCATCACGCTCACACTGCCCTTAAATCCTTGATAATTCTCAGCCATAAACTGTTCTACACCGTTCAAGGTAAAGGCATAACCGGCAACGTATTGCGTTTCTCCAATCGTCATTTTCAGATCTTTCTCGACACCCATTTGCGTAGTGACAGTCGCGCCAAGAATAAAAACACCAATGCCCAAGTGAGCAATAATCATGCCCAAAAAGGCGAGTGTTACTTTTGCTTTTGAGCGCAGCCGCTGCGTTAGCAAAAACAGTGAGTGGATGACCACCCAAGCAAATAAATAAAATGCAATTAAAACAAAAATATTGTCAGTGATAAAAAGTGGTGTCAAAACAACGATCAATGCCATACCCGCCCAATCAAAGCGAAGCATTGACCAAAGTCGAGAAAATGTATCTTTTTTCCAGCGCAAAAACGGCACCAAGGCCATTGCAATTATCCCGGGAATCATAATAGGCACAAAAACAGCATCAAAGTATGGCGCGCCAACTGATATTTTGCCTAAATTAAGCGCATCTAAAATAAGCGGATACAGCGTGCCTAAAAGTACACAAAACATTGCTGACACCAAGACAATATTATTAATCAACAGGCCTGTCTCTCGAGAAACCAGTGAAAATTGATTGCTTTTTTGAATCATCCAAGAGCGCCACGAGTAAAGCGCCAAAGAGCCACCGATAACGACAAACAAGAAGATTAAAATAAACAACCCCCTAGTTGGGTCTGTCGCAAAAGCGTGGACAGAAGTGAGCACACCTGAGCGCACTAGGAAAGTGCCAAGCAAGCTTAGGGAGAAGCCACCAATCGCAAGCAACACCGTCCATTGTCTAAAGGCACCTCTTTTTTCGCTAACGCTAAGAGAGTGAATCAATGCTGTCGCCACCAGCCATGGCATAAAGGATGCATTCTCAACGGGATCCCAGAACCACCAACCTCCCCAGCCGAGTTCGTAGTACGCCCACCAACTACCAAGGGTAATACCAACGGTTAAAAATGCCCAAGCAACTAAAGCCCAAGGACGCGTCCAACGAAGCCAAGTGCTGTCTAACTTTCCTCGAATGAGTGCAGATAAAACAAAAGCAAAAGGCACAGCCAAACCAACATAGCCCATATACAGCATCGGTGGATGGATAGCCAGACCGACGTCTTGCAGCAAAGGATTGAGCTCTCGCCCTTCACTTGGCGTAATTGCCAGAAGCTCAAAAGGGTTTGAAGTAAAAAGCAAGAGCAACAAAAACCCAACACTAACAAAACCAAGTACAATTAGGATTTGATTGACAACCTCACTGGGCACGCGTTTTGAAAAAATGCTAACCGCCACACTCCAAATAGAGAGAATCAATACCCAAAGAAGTAGAGAGCCCTCATGAGCACCCCAAACTGCAGAAAATTTAAAAAGAGTAGGTAACTGTGTATTGGAGTTTTCAGCAACGTATTTAACAGAAAAGTCGTCCGTCAAAAACGCATTCATCAGCACTGCAAAAGAAATCAGAACCAGAAAAAATTGTCCCCAAATAAGTGGCTTAGAGAGTTGTGCTAAAACAGCTTTATTCTGGTGGATACCAATAGTAGGTACAACAACAAGTAGTATCGCAAAAACAAGCGATAAAACCAGTGCAAAATGTCCAATTTCGATCAACATATCTTATTGTCAAATAAAACCAGTATTTTATCTAATCCACTACGATTAATGACAATATCACAGGGCTGTTGAGCAACGTTACTAACGCAATATAAACGCCAAATGTTAGTTAATAGCTTTGTTTGAAGCCGAATGTGAAAATTGAATTGCCCAAATGAGCTCTGTGCCATAGCTAGGTCATTGCTATGAAAAATCAATGTATTCATTGGTGACCTAGATGCATTTGATGGTGCGGAAGGAGAGACTCGAACTCTCACGTCTTGCGACACTGGAACCTAAATCCAGCGTGTCTACCAATTCCACCACTCCCGCGAAGAATGCAAATTATACCCAAAAAAATATCAGTTTTTTTCTAATAGAGACCTTTTCATAAATAATCTTAATTTTTCTGAGTGGTAAAAATATGCCTTATAAAATAAAAAAAATCCACTATCAAATCTAAGATTATTTATGAAAAGGTCTCTAACACAAAGAGAAAAAACTAAGGATTCATCCAATTGAGCTTTTCGTGTAGTTTTACCACCTCGCCCACAATCAGTAAACTGGGTGCGCCAACTTTCTCTTTCCTGATCAGTTGAGGCAGTTCGACAAGTGTCGAGATATAGATTTTCTGCTCTGGCAAGGTGCCTTTTTCGATCAGTGCAATTGGCATATCTTTTCTCATACCGTGCTCAATCAGTCTTTCAGAAAGATTTTTTGCGCCACTCAGTGCCATATAAAAAACAATGGTTTGTTGCTCAGCAACAAACTCACCCCAAGGCAAGTCGCAAGTGCCGTCTTTTAGATGCGCAGTCACAAACCGGCAGGACTGAGAATAATCTCTGTGGGTTAGCGGAATGCCCGAATAGGTCGAGCAGCCAGAAGCAGCAGTGATGCCAGGCACCACCTGAAATGGGATGCCGTGTTCCGACAAGGTTTCAATCTCTTCACCGCCACGGCCAAAAATAAATGGGTCGCCACCCTTTAAACGGCAAACTCGTTTTCCAGATTTTGCTAACTTCACCAACTGCTCATTAATATCGCTTTGTCGGGAGGATTTACTACCAGCTTTTTTACCAACATAGACCAGCTCAGCATCACGCCTAACAAGCTCCATCACCGACTTTGACACAAGACGATCATATAACACAACGTCAGCTTGCTGCATCAATCGAAGCGCCTTAAAAGTAAGTAGGTCTGGATCACCAGGGCCTGCACCCACTAAATAAACTTCTCCTAATTTTTGAATCTTGGCATTCGCTAATTGCTGCTCTAAATCAGCTTTGGCTTCCTTGATGCGACCGCTAAATACTTTTTCAGCAATATTGCCAGACAAAACCGACTCCCAAAATACTCGTCTGTCCTTAATATGAGAGAATTGACGTTTCACTTGATCTCGATACTCTCCTGCAATCTCGGCGAGACGACCATAAGCACTAGGAATAATTGTCTCTAGCTTTGCTCTAATTATTCTCGCTAAAACGGGGGCTCTTCCGCCAGACGAAATCGCAATCAATAGCGGCGACCTGTCAACAATCGAAGGCATAATAAAACTTGAAAGTTCAGGCGCGTCAACGACATTTACCGGGATATTGGCGGCAAACGCCAATCGAGAGACTTCTGCATTGAGTTTTTTATCGTCCGTTGCCGAAATAAGTAGGGCCTGATTTTGAATATCGGCCGCTGCAAAAGTTTTTTTGGTCAAAGTCAGCGTATCATCAACAGAGCGCTCAAGTAAGGTCTGGCAAAAACTTGGTGCTACACACTCTACGAGAGCGCCAGACTTTAAAAGTAAATTGATTTTCCTAAGGGCAATATCTCCACCACCAACAACCAAACATTGCTTTTGCGAGATTTTGAAAAAAATTGGAAGATAGTCCATTTGCCTGGCCTTTGAAAGCTTTATTATAGTGAGGCCTTTGCATAATTATGAATTAACACGCTAAATGTCCAGTATTTTCTTTGCCAGTGGAATGCTAATACCTTGCTTGGCTTGCATTGATGCCTCATCCAGGCGGTCAATTGCCCCAAGCAACATGTTTATATCACGAGAATAATGTTTGAATAAATACGAGTAGACTTTTTCATCAATATTCATATTTCTCTCACTCATCTGATTGTGCAGCGCTTCTTTCGTTTGCCCGTCATTAAGCGCTTCAAGCTGAAAAACAGCCGCTAAATTCAAACGTGTTTTTACGTCTTTCATCATATTTAATTCACCTGGTACTGAAGAACCACTGACAACAATATTGACATTCGATTGTCGAGCGCGGTTATATAAATCAAACAATAAATGCTGTTGTGCCTCGCCAATAAAATCAATATTATCAATACTTAGCCAATCCAAATCGGCAACTATTTCAACCAGATAATCTGGAATTTCATCTTCGCAATCAATAAATACTGCTTTTTTGCTTTGCTCAATTGCACTGAATACAACAGCTTGCAAAAGGTGTGTTTTTCCACAGCCAGTCGTGCCATATACATAAATTTCAGCGGCTTCATCAGCAGTAAAAAGTCTTCCAATTAGGCTTTGTATTTGCTCATTAGCAACAAAATTTTCTAGAGACATTTGAACATTCAAAGAGATTGGTAGCCCAAGTTGGTTCATTTCTTTGTCTCTTGCAACACGAATTGCCTAATCCAAAGCCACATATAGTCTGCACCACTGAGTGAGGTCGAAGTGGCAACAACAATAAATGCAATTTCAAACCACTCTACAAGGCCTTCTTGCAGTTGTGCCAAGACCAAAAACAACACCAAAATAATTTGCAATACTGTGTTTAATTTGCTAATCCAAGTTGGTTGCAAACGTTCGTTTTCACTCTCCTCTTGACCAAGAAAATAACCCACGGTCGCTGCCACAATAATAAGATCTCTAAAGAAAATGAGTAATAATAGCCAAAAAGGCAGTATAGCAATCCAATACAAAGTGATAAAAGTACAAGTCAGTAGAATCTTGTCCGCCATCGGATCGAGGATCGAACCGAGCCTTGATTGCAAGGAGAATTGCTTGGCGAGCCAGCCGTCAAGTGCATCGGTAACGCCGGCGGAAAAAAACAACACGATAACCCAAAAATATTGCTCTTTTAATAGCGCTATAACAATCGGAACTGTTAAAATAATGCGCAATATTGAGAGCGCATTAGGAAGCATTGAAAAACCCATAAATATGTTGACTTCTAATCGTTTATCACTAGCCATTAATTATACGGAAAAACCAAGATGTCATCATTGACTTACAAGGACGCTGGTGTTGATATTACCAAAGGTAATGACCTCATAGAACAAATCAAACCCATTGCTAAATCCACTATCCGCCCTGGCGTTTTAGCTGGATTGGGCGGCTTTGGCGCAATGTTTGAAATCCCGCTTGATAAATACAAAAATCCGGTATTAATTTCAGGCACCGATGGCGTTGGCACCAAATTAAAGGTGGCGGAAATGCTCAATAAACACGATACAATTGGCATCGATTTAGTAGCAATGTGCGTAAACGACCTTATTGTTCAAGGCGCAGAGCCGTTATTTTTTCTTGATTACTACGCTACAGGCTCTCTTAATACCAATATTGCCACTGCGGTCATTTCAGGAATTGGCGAAGGTTGTATCCAATCCGGCTGTGCTTTGATTGGCGGCGAAACCGCCGAAATGCCAGGCATGTACCAAGGCGAAGAATATGACTTAGCAGGTTTTTGTGTTGGTATTGTTGAGAAAAGTAACATTATTGATGGCTCAAAAGTCTCAGTTGGCGACCACATTATCGCCTTAGCGTCATCTGGCCCACATTCCAACGGTTATTCATTGATTCGCAAAGTTCTTGAAAGGGCCGAACCTAGTGAAAAGCAGCTGAATGACCTGATTGAGCCAACAAAAATCTATGTTAAATCAATCCTTTCTATAATTGAAAATCACACTGTACACGCTATTTCTCATATTACCGGTGGTGGTCTTTTAGAAAACATACCAAGAGTGCTACCAGAAGATTTAGGCGCAAAGCTTGATGTAAATTCTTGGCAAATGCCAGAAATATTTCAGTGGCTTCAAGCTCAAGGAAATATCGAGTCCAGTGAAATGCATAGAGTGTTAAATTGTGGTGTTGGCATGGTGGTAATTGTGCCTAAAGATACGAGTGTGGACGTCATTAACAATCTCATAGATCTAGGCGAAACTGCTTGGCTAATTGGCGAAGTAATTAAGTCAACTGGCGAGCAAGTTATAATCTGAGGCCATTGCATAAACCATTTTAAAATTTGCTGAGTGATAATAATGAATAAAAAGAGTGTAATAATTTAAAATCAATAGCACAGCTATTGATGAGAATTTTTCTGCATTTTTTAACATTATTAGCCTCAACCCTTTGGGATAGGGGATTTTTACCATTTCCCAGCGTTAAATTTCATCACTGGACAACAAGTAGAGTTTCAAAAATTATGCCTTGTAAAATACAAAAAATCCTACTATCAAATCTAAAATGATTTATGCAAAGGTCTCAATCTAAACGATGAATGGTGTTGTTCTCATCTCGGGTGGTGGTTCCAATTTACAGTCCATCATCGATAATGCGGATGAGATTGACCTCTCAATACAATGTGTTATCAGCAACAAACCTAGTGCTTACGGGCTAAAGAGAGCCGCTCAAGCCAACATCCAAAACTGTATCATAGATCACCAACTATTTGACTCAAGACAGGATTTCGATGTGGCGCTTATGAGTGCGATTGACGAATACCAACCTGAAATTGTTATTCTTGCTGGGTTTATGAGGATTCTGTCCGATAAATTCATCAACAAATATCAAGGTAAAGTGCTTAACATTCACCCTTCACTACTACCAAAATATCCCGGATTAAATACCCATCAGAAAGCCATTGATGCAAACGATTCTGTGCACGGTGCTAGTGTGCATTTTGTCACCAAAATGCTAGACGGAGGCCCTGTCATTGCACAAAAGCAGGTTGAAATTAATACAGGAGACAGCGCTAAAACCCTTGCAGAAAGAGTTTTAAGGCAGGAGCATGTATTATTCCCTAAAGTAATTCACTGGTATACTCGGGGAAGACTAAAGCTTCTGAATGATACAACTGCAACACTGGATGGGCAAGTAATATGAAAAAAATACTCATCCTATGTCTAGGGTTGTTCTATTCACTTAGCTCAAATGCACTTAGCTCTTATGAGGCCAACTATGATTTTTATGCAAGCTTGGGCATAGGCAGCATCAAGGTTGGCAATGCCGACTTTAAACTTGAAGCTGATGACCATCGATATATTTACACTAACAATGCCTCAGTTAGCCCCCTTTGGCGCACAATATACGATTATTCTAGAACTGAAAAGAGTTCGGGCATAGTGGTCAATGGACAACTCATTAGCAACAACTACGGACTTACGGAAACTAAGGACGACTCTGTTAAAAAAAATATTGAAATAAATATCTTTGCAGACCAAAGTTTTTCAATGGTTGGTGGGGTCAAATATTTGAAGACTGGCCCAGGTAAAGTTGTTGATGAGCTCAACCTATACCTTGTTCTGTCTCAAGATATAAGTAAACAGCCATTGCAAAAAGTTTTTACCTATCAGGTCGCTGATGGTGAGGGAATCAAGCTTCAAAGCTTTAGCGTCATGGGCAGCGAGATTGTGGAAATCGATAGCAAAAAACTACAAACAATAAAAATTGAATGTCCTGAATTACATCTGACGCTTAACTTATCTGAGAAGTACGATTATCTACCCGTTTTAATTAAGAAATCTAATGGCAAAAGTCGCTACTACTTGACCTTAACAAGCTACAAGAAAATACACTAAAGATGCTGTTTAAGATATTTTGCAGTGAAAGACCTTTCTGAGAGGCAAATATCTTCAGGCGTCCCAACAGCAATAATCTCACCGCCTTTGTCTCCGCCCTCAGGCCCAAGATCAACTACCCAGTCCGCTGTTTTTATCACATCTAGGTTATGCTCGATAATGACGATCGTGTTATTTCTATCCCTAAGTCGCATAATAACGCTAAGCAGTTGATTGATATCGTGAAAATGTAGACCTGTTGTAGGCTCATCCAAAATATAAAGCGTTTTACCTGTATCTACTTTTGAGAGCTCTTTTGACAATTTCACACGTTGCGCCTCACCACCCGATAAAGTTGTCGCATTTTGACCTAAAGTGATGTAAGTTAAACCAACATCCACCAGTGTTTGTAATTTCTGTGAAATTTTCGGAATTGCATGGAAAAAATCCAACGCATCCTCAACAGTCATTTCTAACACTTCTGCAATACTCTTGCCTTTGTACGTAATCTCTAATGTCTCACGGTTGTAACGATGGCCAGTGCAGACATCGCAAGATACATAAATATCTGGTAAAAAATGCATTTCAACTTTGATTAATCCATCGCCTTTACAAGCTTCACAGCGCCCACCCTGAACATTAAAGCTAAAACGACCCGCCTTATAGCCCCTTGATCGCGACTCTAGAGTTTGGGCGAACAAATCTCTAATTAGAGTGAATGCACCAGTATAAGTTGCAGGATTAGACCTAGGTGTTCTACCAATAGGGCTTTGGTCAATACTAACTACTTTATCAAATAGGTTCATGCCCTCAATACGCTCATAAGGTGCGACTTCAACCTGGGCCCTATTAAGAATTTTAGATGCCAGTAAATACAAAGTATTATTAATCAAAGTAGATTTTCCAGAGCCAGAAACGCCAGTAATACAGGTCAGCACACCAACTGGTATTTCCAAATCAACGGTTTTTAAATTATTACCACTTGCGCCAAAGATGCGAAGCCACTGCTCTGCATTTTTTCTTATTTTTGGCGTTTGTATCATTTGACGGCCACTAAGATAATCACCAGTTAATGAATTCGTGTTTGCAATCACTTCCTCAGGACTGCCACAAGCAATAATTTCACCGCCGTGTACGCCTGCACCTGGACCTATATCAATGACATAGTCTGCTTGTCTAATCGCATCTTCATCATGCTCTACAACAATTACCGTATTACCCAAATCTCTCAAATAGATCAGAGTATTAAGCAGTTTCTGATTGTCACGTTGATGAAGGCCGATCGACGGTTCATCTAATACATACAACACCCCCACCAGTCCAGCACCAATCTGTGAGGCAAGTCGTATTCTTTGCGCCTCACCTCCAGAAAGAGTATTGGCTTTTCGCTCTAAAGATAGATAATCCAAGCCAACATTAATTAAAAAGTGTAGGCGTTGAATAATTTCTTTCAGAATCTTACTGGCAATCTCTCCTCGCTTGCCTTCGAGTGTCAATGTATCGAAAAACTCAAATGCTTGTCCGATAGATAACTTGGTAATGTTGGACAAATTCCGATCGCGAATGAATACATTTCTTGCAGCTGTATTGAGGCGGTCACCATTACATGTGGCGCAAGGCTTGCTAACAACATATCTCGATAACTCCTCTCTAACTGTTCGAATTTCACTTTCGGCGTAGCGTCTAATCATTCTAGGAATAATCCCTTCAAAAGGTTTTTTCTTATTTGACCAGCCTTTTCTGCCCTTAATTTTTGAGAAATCCATTTCATCGTCGCCACTACCAAAAAGAACAATAAGCTGATGCTCTGGTGATAATTCATTGAATGGTTTATCAATCGAAAAACCATAGTGAAGACCTACTATAGAAAGCATCTGATAAAAGTATGCATTATGTTTACTCCAACCATAAATCGCACCATCCTCCAAGCTAAGCTCTGGATTAGCGACAACTTTCTCCTCATCAAAAACCTCTTTAACGCCGAGACCTGCGCAGTCTTCACAAGCGCCCACAGGGTTGTTAAAAGAAAACAATCTGGGTTCTAACTCATTCAAGGAATAACCACAGTGCGCACAGGCAAATTTAGATGAAAAAGTCATTTCATTCCAGTCAACATCGGCCTCCATTGGGCCAACTTTAGCAATGCCAGCACTCATATTCACTGCCGTTTCAAGAGATTCAGATAGCCGTGAAGAAATATCATTTCTAACTTTTAATCGATCAACAACAATCTCTATAGTGTGAAATTTAGCACCATCCAAGTCACTAAGCTCTTCCAAATAGAGAATTTCTCCATCTACTCTCGCCCTCAAAAAGCCTTGATGGGATAATTCATTCAATAACTTTTTATGACTGCCTTTGCGGTTTTGCACAATGGGTGCAAGGATGAGTATTTTCTCACCCTCAGGCAATTCAAGAATACTGTCGACCATTTGTGAAATGGTCTGAGACTGAAGAGGGGTTTGATGCTCTGGACATTTTGGATTTCCAACTCTGGCGTACAATAATCTCAGATAATCATAAATCTCGGTGATTGTTCCAACTGTCGATCTAGGGTTATGAGAGGTAGCCTTTTGCTCAATTGAAATTGCCGGCGACAAACCCTCAATATGATCAACATCTGGTTTTTCCATCAAGGACAAGAACTGCCTAGCATAAGCCGACAAGGATTCAACATATCGCCTTTGACCTTCAGCATAAATAGTGTCAAAGGCCAATGAAGACTTACCCGATCCTGACAAACCGGTAATGACAACCAACTTATTCCTAGGAAGAGTGACATCTATGTTCTTTAAATTGTGAACTCTAGCGCCGCGAATACTGATCATATCCATAATAACAAGCTGATTTATTGAGGGACAAAGGGTTTATTATACGCACGCCTTGTGTAAAATCACTATTTTGTAACGAATCCGTTGAGTAAATGGCCACATACCGTCGAATTTTGCTTAAGCTAAGCGGCGAAGCCTTGGCGAGTGAAAACAATAACATTGATCCACTAACCCTAGACAAAGTGGTTTCTATCGTACGCTCAGCACTTGATTTAGGCGTAGAAGTTGCCATTGTGATCGGTGGCGGTAATATCTTTCGTGGAGCAAGCCTTGCCCAAGCTGGAATGAACCGCGTCACAGGCGATCATATTGGCATGTTGGCAACAGTAATGAATGCATTGGCAATTGCTGACGCCTTTGAAAGGCAACAAATACCCTCAAAAGTTATGTCAGGCTTCCCTATTGGCGGTGGTGTATGCGACCCTGTTGATCACAAAAAAGCCAAGGAAGCACTGTCTCAAGGCAAAGTGGTTATCTTCTCAGCAGGCACTGGCAGTCCTTGTTTTACAACAGACACAGGCGCAGCACTCAGGGCAATTGAAGTAGACGCTGATGTTGTTTTTAAAGCCACTAAAGTAGATGGTATATATTGTAGTGACCCTGTTAAAAATCCAAACGCGACAAAATATAATGCTCTCAGTTTTAATGAGGCAATTGAAAAAAACTTAGCGGTAATGGATACGGCTGCATTTGCGCTTTGCCGCGAACACAATATTAATATTTGCGTTTTCTCTATGCTGGACGACGTCAATACTTTATCAAATATTTTAAATGGACGCTCAATTGGCACAATTGTGAGTCAAAACGGAGACTGAACATGATTAATGAAATTCATAACGATGCAGACGATCGCATGAAAAAATCCTTTGCAGCACTAGAATCTAATTTTAGTAAAATTCGCGCAGGACGTGCACACCCCTCTTTATTAGAGCAAATCCAGGTTGAGTATTACGGCTCAATGGTTCCCATCTCTCAGGTTTCAAACATCACTGCTGAGGACGCTAGAACCATTAAAGTCTCCCCTTGGGAAAAAGACATGGTAGCACCAATTGAAAAGGCAATTATGAGTTCTGATCTAGGCCTAAACCCAACAACTATGGGGCTAATTATGCGAATTCCATTACCAGCATTGACAGAAGAGCGACGTAAGGAGTTAGTACGTGTCGTTCGTGACGAGGCCGAACATGCAAAAATTGCCATTAGAAATATTCGTAGAGATGCAATTTCCGACTACCGTGAACTTTTGAAAGAAAAAGAAATATCAGAAGATGAATCGCATCGCGCTGAAGATAATACTCAAAAAATTACCGATTTACATATTACAGAAATTGAAAAGGCTCTCCATGACAAAGAAAATTCATTATTAGAAATTTAACCGCTTTATCAGCCAATAAAAAACCCGCTTACGCGGGTTTTTTATTGACACTATCTACAATCTAATCTTAACTACCAGTTGGTTCTTGACAAGAAAAGAACGAGTCCCATCTTCTAGGTGAGAAATCTGTGCCGTTTGAGACTTGTGGACCTACATTGTACAAATTACCCGCCGCAATCGCTGCTTTGAATTTAGCAATATTAGCATCGGACAAATTCAACCTAGCTTTACAAGAATGGTAGGCTTCAAAAGTAGCAAGCTCTGCAGCCAGTTTGGCTGCCAATTCTGCAGCTTGTTGTTTATCTAATTCAAGCGCTGCAGCCAGTTTGGCTGCCAATTCTGCGAGAGCTTTTCTTGCTTCGAAGGCAGCAAGATTTTTAGCGGCTAAGGCACGTTCTGCA
>CAJXHL010000009.1 GCA_913054335.1 uncultured Gammaproteobacteria bacterium
AAATAAATAATACGTTTTAGCAATTAAGCATAAACACCAACAACGATTTATAGGTTTTCTAGTTTTGATAAGGAAAGCGACTTAGTCACATTCTCTAAGGATAAATTCAGCAAGGCTGGGTTCATAGGTTGAAACAGTCAAGGGAAATTATTTCTTTATAGCGCCCCAAACAGCATCTAATTGCTTTTCACTTACTTCTTTTAATTTATTGGATTTTAAATATTTAATAAGCGTTTTTATCATATTAAATTTAATTAGAATAAGCAGATCAAAATCAAGCTCCTTAAAATACCCTTCTTCAGCCCAACCCTTAAAAGATTTCATGGAATCTTGATAATTTTCATAACCCAAAGCAACAACTTTCTTTGACACCAAAGGATCTGTGTCAACTTGCTCCAAAAAAACAAACTCATTGTAGTTACTGACAAAATATTCGACAATTATTTTTGAAGTAGCCTTAATATTTTGCTCAACGCTGTAATCTATTTGATAAGCCGTACTAAAACTAGAAAATGCTTTTCTTTTGATATTAAGATAAAGTGAGTCTATCAGTACTTGCTTGGATTTATAATGCACAAATAAAGTACCTGACGCTACACCAGCATCTTTAGTGATTTGTGCTGTAGAAGTATTCTTTACCCCTTGCTTGGCAAACAATTTAAGTGCGCTTTTTTGAATCTTGTCTTTTGTCGATAACATTTATTTGAATTGTTTCAAAGGCAACATACTCCTGTTAATTTTACGGAAAAACCGAGTGTTTATTGACTAACCCTCATTCGATAAAACATAGAATTTAATTTCTTATGACTTCCCACCAAGGTGTCTTCGGCAAGTTATCTAAATCAAATATTTCACCAATCATAGGCGTAGCAATATTAACGTTTCGTCTAGCCGCTTCCTGAGTGATACGAATTATTGGTTCATCCCAAGGGTGCAAAGATAAGTCGAACTTGGACCAATGAATAGGAAAAAGCACTTCAGCATTTAAATCAATACTGGCCTGAACAGTTTGCTCTGGAAGCATATGAATTTGTGCCCAATTTTCGTTATAAGCACCGTTTTCCATAAAGACTATATCAAATGGACCAAATTTCTGACCTATGGTTTTAAATGTTTCAGAGTAACCACTATCACCACTGAAGTAGATGTTGAGAGCCTCCGAGGTAATGATCCATGAACCCCAAAGCGTTTTATTGCTATCAAACAATCCTCTGCCGCTAAAGTGGCGTGCTGGCGCTAGGGTAAATTTTATACCACGGTAGTTTTCACTCTCAAACCAATTTAGCTCACTAATCTTACTTTGATTCACTCCCCAGCGTTCTAAATGTGCCTTTACCCCCAAAGGCACAAAGAAGTGTCCAACTCGTTGTGAGAGATCTTTGATTGCTTTAGAGTCTAAGTGATCATAATGATCGTGCGATATAACAACAACATCAACTGCTGGCAAATCATCGATATGTATAGGGTTTTCTAGCGCGAACGGTTTTCCAATAATTGGTATTGGGGAGGCTGCATTAAAGACTGGATCAGTCATAACAACGATACCGCTGGTTTTCATCAGAAGAGTAGAGTGGCCCAGCCAAACAAATTCTCCTTCTGCAAATTTATCCGATTTTAAGGTTATCGAAGGTAACGGCTCTGACGGATTTTTTTCATCAGGCTTAATAAAGAAATCCAGATAAGAGTAATTCTTTTTGGTTGAATTAGTAGTCACTTGGGTTGTAGCAAGATTTGTAAATTTTCCGTCGATAAAGTTTTTTGATTGCAGCATGTTTCGTAAGCTATCTTTATCTGAAGTAGCGCCGAATACTGGAGAAAATTGAACAAATGCAAGAATTAATATAACAAGGATAATAAGAACATATACCAAGTATTTGATTACATTTAGTAAGCTGTATATGATTTCCATGTTTAACCTTTATTTAATAGTTAATTAATTCTATAAATGACTGAGTAGTCACTCATATTATAGCTTACAAAAAATATATTATCAATGATTAATTATTAGGAATTAATTTGAAAGAGCGGGTTTCAATAAAAATATTAGAAATTATTGAAATAAACTTTAAAACACGACTTGAGCGCCATAATAACGCCTAATTATTGTCATTTTCAAACGAAAAACACCGATTTATTGAGATTTTAATCTCTAAATCAGTGTTTTAGAATTGATTTCTAGAAAGTTTTGGAAATTTTCAATATGAGAATTTAGAACAATGAAATCGCCAATTCCATCCAGTAACTTGGCATTATACCAATCACCAAAATTAGAATACCATTGACAGATAAAACAACCTTCATGTCCAGTGGCGCAGTCACTGTAATTTCGCCCTCGGCATCATCAAAGTACATGGTTTTGATGATTTGTAAATAGTAATAAGCACTGATAACCGCGAAGACAACCGCAGTGATTGCCAAGTAAACATAGCCCGCAGAGATAACTTGCTGAAGAATGAATAGCTTGGAATAAAAACCAATAAACGGTGGCACACCAGCCATTGAAAGCATGACAACAAGCATGATTAAAGCAAACCAAGGCGAGTGCTTGCTAAGACCTCTAAAGTCTGCAATTTGCTCAGCCTCAAAGCCTTGTTTGTTAAGAGCGATGATTGAGCCGAAAGCGGCCAAACTCATCAAAATGTAAACCAAAACATAAAATACAGCTGCACCGTAACCTTCAATTACACCAGTGGTGAAACCAAGCAAAATAAAACCAATATGAGAAATTGTCGAATAGGCCAATAGTCGCTTGATATTGGATTGCATTAAAGCAACCAATGAGCCAAGCGCAATGGATAGAATTGCCAACACCATAAATAAATCAGACCAGTATGCTTGCATTGCACCTAAGCCGTCGATCAATAAGCGCACTAACATTGCAGTAGCAGCAATTTTTGGCACGGTAGATAAAAACATCGTCACTGAAGTCGGCGCGCCTTGATAAACATCGGGCACCCACATGTGGAAAGGAACAGCACCGAGCTTGAAAGCGATACCAATAACCAAGAACACTAGGCCAAAATTAAGAATAAGCACTTGCTCTGAGGCTAAGGTCGCGCTTGTGGCAAACGTCGCAATTTGGGCAATATCCAAACTGCCAGTTATGCCGTAAATCATCGACATACCGTAGAGCAATAAGCCCGATGCAATTGCACCCAAGACAAAATATTTAAGCGCTGCCTCAACGGCTGTTGCACGATCTCTAGCGATGGCAATCAGCGTGTATAAAGACAGTGACATAATCTCCAGACCGAGATAAATCGTCAAAAGACTGTGAGCGGAAATCATTACCATCATGCCGAGCACTGAGAGCAAGGCAAGAACAAAGTATTCGCCACGAAATAAATTGTGCACCTTGAGGTAATGGCGAGTATAGACAAGTGCTACCATGGCAAAGCCCATGGTAAAGACCTTAAAGGTTGAACCCATCGTGTCGAGTACAAAAGTGCCATCGAAAATAACTTGCGATTCACCAATTAAACTAAAAGCTAAATAGCCAGTAACAAACAAGGTGATTTGCGCTAAAGTGTAAGTCAAGTTTTGAAAGCGCTGAGAGACAAATAAATCAATCAGCAGAATAAGGGAAATTGCGCTCAGCATGAAAATCTCTGGCAGAGCAAAAACTAAATCGGCAGTATTAAATTGATAATCCATAATTACAATGGTAGTTTGGTTGTGAGCGCTTGCTCAAGAAGGTTAACAACGGATGCGTGCATCACTTCAACCACAGGTTGTGGGTAAACACCCATCACCAGCACCGCCACAGCAAGTGTTGCCAAGATGAAAAACTCTCTGTTATTAATGTCACTCAAAGTACTGACTTCAGGATTTGTCACTGGGCCCCAGAATACGCGTTTCACCATCCACAAGGTATAAGCCGCACCAACAATTAAAGTAAACGCTGCTAAGAAGGCGTACCAGAAGTTTGCTTGTAAAGCACTAAGGATAACCATGAACTCACCAACGAAGCCAGAAGTGCCTGGAAGGCCAGCATTTGCCATCGCAAATAGCACAGCAAAACCGGTGAACTTAGGCATGGAATTAATGACGCCACCGTAAGTTGAGATTTCTCTTGAATGCAGACGCTCGTAAAGCACACCGACCACAAGGAACAGAGCGGCTGAAATAAAGCCGTGAGAAATCATTTGAATCATCGCACCCTCAAGACCGAGATAAACACCTTCAAGACTGCCGATAATATTGCCGTCGACACCCATTTCAACGATTGAGAATAAGGCAAACACACCCAAAGTAACAAAACCCATGTGAGAAATTGACGAATAGGCAATGAGCTTCTTCATATCTTTTTGCACAAGAGCAACAAAGCCAATGTAGACAATGGCTATCAATGACAAGGCAATAACAACGGTTGCAAACTCTGACGATGCGTCAGGCGTGATTGGTAGCGAGAAACGGAAGAAACCGTAGCCACCCATCTTCAACATGATGGCTGCTAGGATGACCGAGCCGCCTGTTGGCGCTTGGACGTGCGCATCGGGCAACCAAGTATGTACTGGGAACATTGGCACTTTAACCGCAAAAGCGAGGAAGAATGCCCAGAAAATCCAGCTTTGCTCAGTCAGCGTTAATGGCAAATCATTGAGCGCCGCTAATGAGAATGAGCCGCCCTGGTTGTACATGTAGATCAATGACACCAACATGAACACCGAACCAATGAAAGTATATAAGAAGAACTTAATCGCTGCATAGACGCGGTTTTGACCACCCCAGACACCAATAATGAGTAGCATCGGAATGAGGGAAGCTTCCCAGAATACGTAGAACAGAATCGCATCTAATGATGAGAACACGCCGATAATGACGCCTTCCATCATCAGGAATGCCGCCATATACTCAGCCGGTCTGTTTTTAATCACTTCCCAGCCGGCAATAATCACCAAAATTGTTGAGAATGTCGTAAGAATAATTAGCGGCAGGGAAATACCGTCGATACCAAGGTGGTAGTTGATGTTAAATTGCGCAATCCAAGGACTATTTTCAACAAACTGCATGGCAGAAGTTGAGGTGTCAAAACCTGTCCAAAGACTCAAAGACAATACGAATACAACAACAGAAATTGCAACACTTGTCCATTTCGCAACTTCACTTCGATTGTTGCCAATTGCTAGAACCAGACCGCCACCGAATACGGGTAGCCAAATCAATATACTCAACAATTCCATACTAGGATCCTAAGCGAATAAGCGGGTTGTCGCCTGACACAAGCACCCAAGTTAAAACAAGCATTAAGCCAATAATCATAAAGAAGGCGTAATGATATAGATAGCCAGTCTGAATCGGTCGAATAACCGAGCCAACAAAGCCTGCGAATCTTGCACTGCCATTAACCATTAATTGGTCAATGATCGCCATATCAGATACTCTCCACAGCAGGTTACCCAATTTTTTTGCACCATTGACAAAGACAATTTCGTTGAAACGATCAAAGCCATAAAGTGACTCCAGCGCGTAGTTTATACGGTGAAATTTCTTCTGCAAGTAATCTGCCCATTCTATCTTATGCAGTGAGAACAGCCAGGCCGTTGTTATACCGCCAACCATCATCCAGAACGGTAATGTCATCACAGCATGGGTAATTAAAGTCATAGCCGAATGGAAGTGCTCTTTAAGGGCTGCCAATGAGCCGTGTACAGGGTCGATATAAATACCTTTATCTAGCCAGCCAGTAAATAACATTGGCTCAATAGTGAAATAACCAATAACGGCTGACGGTATCGCCAGCATAATAAGCGGCGCGGTAATCGATGGTGCAGTCTCATGCAGGTGCTCTTCTGTGTGATGATCAACGCGAGATTCGCCGTGGAATACCAAGAAGAACATGCGGAATGAATACAAAGCTGTAATAAATACACCCGCAACAACCGCGTAATAAACCCAGTTTGCAAACGGCAAATTAGAGAAGTGAACCGCTTCGATAATCATGTCTTTCGAGAAGAAGCCAGCAAAGCCTGGAAATCCAATCAATGCCAATGTGCCCACCAAAGAAGTGATGTAGGTAATCGGCATTTTCTTGCGTAAATTACCCATCTTGCGAATGTCTTGTTCGTGGTGCATGGCAACAATCACCGAGCCGGCTGCCAAGAATAACAAGGCCTTAAAGAAGGCGTGTGTCATCAGGTGGAAAATAGCTACTGAATAGGCACTAACACCGAGGGCAACCGTCATATAGCCCAGTTGCGATAAGGTTGAGTAAGCAACAACCCGCTTAATGTCATTTTGCACAATGCCGAGCAAGCCCATGAATAAGGCAGTGATTGCGCCAATAACCATCACCACCGTGAGGGCAACATCGCTGAGCTCGAAAATCGGCGACATACGAGAGACCATAAAGATGCCAGCCGTTACCATTGTTGCCGCGTGAATCAGTGCTGAAATCGGTGTAGGACCTTCCATAGAGCCCGGCAGCCACACGTGTAGTGGCACTTGTGCTGATTTACCCATTGCACCAACAAATAACAGTAAGCAAATAACGGTAATAACGGATACATCACCAAAGATTGTTTGACCATTAACTTGGTCGGCCAAAGCAAATGTTTCAGCGTAATCCAGCGTACCGAAAAACATCAACAGCAATGCAATACCGAGCAAGAAACCAAAGTCACCAACACGGTTAACAATAAAGGCTTTTAAGCTGGCCTCATTCGCAGATTCTTTATGATGCCAAAATCCAATCAATAAGTAAGACACAAGACCCACCGCTTCCCAGCCGAAGAATAACTGCATGAAATTGTTTGACATCACCAGAATAAACATTGCGAAGGTGAATAGCGAAATATAACTGAAGAATTTGGTGTAATCATCGTCATCGTGCATATAGCCAATGGTGTAAATATGCACCATCAAAGAAACGAATGAAACAATAACCAGCATCACTGAGGTTAGATTATCAACCAAAAAGCCGACGCTAATGTTGAGGCCGCCGATTTGCATCCAAGTGTAGAGGTTTTGATTAAAGATCTCACCACCTTCTAGCACATGATGATTAAACACGTAAAGCGCTAATGCAGTCGACACAGCAACACCTAAAATGGTAATTGTGTGCGACAGCGTGCGACCCAAGCGATTGCCAGCAAGACCAACAATAATTGAACCAACCAAAGGCGCAAGGGCAATTGTTAAGTAAATATTTTCCATGATTATCCTTGGATTAGCCCTTCAAACTATTGGTAACGTCAACATCGATCGAACCGCGATTTCGATACATCAGCGTCAGAATTGCCAAGCCGATAGCCACTTCTGCTGCTGCAACTGTCAAAATAAAGAAGACAAATATTTGCCCTGCAACATCATTGCCATAATACGAAAAGGCGATGAAGTTGGTATTGACCGCTGTCAAAATCAACTCAACACACATCAACAACATAATGATGTTGGTTCTGTTAATGAAAATGCCCGCCAAGCCAATACAAAAAACAATGGCGCTTAAAATAAGGTAGTCCGATAGAGCAATCATTTTGACTCCTTACGCTTGCCAGAGGGGATAGAAACAAGTCGCATTCTGTCTTTTGCTTGCACGCTTACTTGTTCTGCAATATTTTGCTTTTTACTTCTAGAGCCTTTGCGGTGCACTAACGTAATTGCAGCAATAATCGCAATTAATAGCAGCACTGCTGCCAATTCGAATGGGTAGACATAAGCGGTGTATAGTAGGTTTGCCAATTCAGTAATATTACTGTAATCAGCCGCATGTCTTGCAGGCTCGGCAACGGCGTCCAAGCCAAACTGTCCCGCACTCAGAACCAATGCCATTTGCGCAATAACAATCACAGCAACAACAATGCCCAATGGTAGATATTTGGTAAATTTAGCGCGCAGGGTTGATTGATCCACATCAAGCATCTTAATAACAAATAAGAACAACACCATCACTGCGCCAACATAAACCAAAATCAGCGTCACCGCCAAAAATTCAGCTTCTAGCAGCAACCAGATACTCGCTGCACTGAAAAACGACAATATTAATAGCATTGCCGCTTTCATTGTGTTTCTTGCGCTCACCATTAATGCCGCACTTGCAACAAATGAGAGCCCAAAAACATAAAATAGTACTGATGTAAATTCCATATCTAAAATTACCTGTATTTCGAATCTTCAAGGCGAGCCTTGTTAATCGCTTTCTCATTCTCATCGCCAATCGCTAACAAGCCTTCCTTGTCAATAATGCTGCCTTCTCTTGATTCGAACGCATAATCAAAAATATGCGTTTCCACAATAGCGTCCACTGGGCAGGCCTCTTCACAAAAACCACAGAAAATGCACTTGAACAAGTCGATGTCGTATTGTGTGGTGCGACGTGTGCCATCGTCACTCACTTCTGATTCGATGGTAATTGCATTGGCCGGGCAAACCGCTTCACAAAGCTTACAAGCAATACAACGCTCTTCGCCATTTGGATAGCGACGTAGGGCATGCAAGCCTCTAAATCTTGGTGAAATCGGCGTTCGCTCTTCCGGGAACTGCACCGTAATTTTGTCAGTAACAAGCTGCTTGGCAGTAATTTTCATGCCAGCACGGATCTCGCTTAATCCAAAGTCTTTAACAAGTTTTTTTGCTTTTTTAAACATCAAATATCCTCTTTAGAACCAAGGGCCAATTTCAAGCTGAGTCATTAGTGCCACAGCAAAAATCCAAATAATGGTTAGTGGTAAAAACACCTTCCAGCATAAGCGCATAATTTGGTCGTAACGGTATCGTGGAAATGTTGCTCTAATCCACAAGTATAAGAATAGAAAGAAGCTCATTTTTGCCAACAACCACACAATATCTGGCACAAAAGCAAACCAACTCTCTAAGTATGGCACGCCTTCAAACGGCGAATGCCAGCCACCAAAAAACATCAGTACAGCAAGGACTGCCATCATAATCATATTGATGTATTCAGCCATAAAGAACAAAGCAAAACACATGCCTGAATATTCAACGTGGGTACCACCAACAATTTCTGATTCGCCCTCAACAACGTCAAATGGCGCGCGGTTAGTTTCAGCAAGCGCTGAAATCCAAAAGACAATCATCATTGGGAATAATGGAATCCAATACCAATTCCAAATGCCACCTGACTGGTCTGCAACAATTGTGTTCAAATTAACAGAGCTAGAAACCATCACTACCGTGACAACAACAAAGCCAATAACAATTTCATACGACACCAACATTGAAGCACTACGAAGCGCGCCTAATAGCGGGTATTTTGAATTCGATGCCCAACCTGCCAAAATGATGCCGTAAACACCGACAGAGCCAATCGCTAGAACATAAAGCAAGCTCACATCAAGATTGGTAATGTAAAAGCCGTCACCCATCGGAATCACTGCCCAGATGGCAATGGCCGGCACAAACGCTAAAATTGGCGCCAAAATAAACAAATAGATGTTGGCTTTGGATGGGAAGATAATTTCCTTAAACATCATCTTTAAAACGTCGGCAAATGGCTGCAATAAGCCAAATGGGCCAACACGATTTGGACCGATACGAAGTTGCATATAGCCAATAACTTTGCGCTCAGCATAAGTCATGTAAGCCATCATAATGATGAGCGGTAGAATTAAGGCAACACCCTTAATAAGGATAATAACAACATCGGCTAAGCCGCCGTCAAACCACGGTATTAGCTGATGAATAAGATCTACAAATGCTTGCCACATAATTCTACTCGTCCCTATCGCTGTCTTGCTTGGTTTGTGTGAACAAATACACAACCCTCAGCAACGGTTTCGTTAATATTGACAGGCACGCCTTTATATAAATCGCCCTGTGATAATTCAAGTATTTTCGCCGTCGCCTCACTAACAGTCGCCTCGCTTACTTGACCGATTTGAGTTTGTTGTAAAGACTGCGCATGCCTTGTTAATACGTCCGACGCATAAGGCGTGTACTGCCAAACGGTAGCAACATTCGGCACTTCCATGGCAATAATATCAACTTCACTGGTTGCTACATTTGGGCTTAGTGACAACGCATCATCTGCCACTTGTGGCGAATCCGTATAGTCAAAACCTGGCAGCTCCAATAAATCAGCCAATACTTTAAGTACTTTCCAGCCCGGCTTGGAATCGCCCGCAGCCTTTACTGAAGCGCCATAAGATTGCGCCACATTGTCGATATTGATGTGCGTTCCAGAGGTCTCGTAGAAACTTGCCACTGGCAAAATGACATCGGCGAAGCTCAATACCGCCTCATCTTCAAAACTATTCAAGGCTACAACAAAGGCATCATCACGGCTTAAATTTTCAATGGCGGCAACTGAATCCACGCAATCAAATGTAGGATAAACATCCAGCAAAACAAAAGCGTTTAAATTTGCAGTAAACATTTGCCCCGCATTCAAACCACCGTTTGGCTTAAAGCTTACTTTTTCTGCAGCAAGAGTGTTGCCCGTAGCACTTGCATTAAGTGTTTTAGAGTTTGATGCTTTAGCAATTTGCGTAACAAGTTTGGCCACTTGATCTGCACAAGGATTGCTGTTGACTTGCTCGCCCAATACAACAACCGCATTTTCTGCAGCCGACAAGACATTGGCAATATCAATCTGCGCTTGATCAACTTTCACACCCTTTAAATAATCTGGCAGCGCTTGAGAATTAGCCTCTAATAGGACTTTCAACACACCTGAGAGAGTGGCAACCGTATTTTGCGGTGCGCTTAATACGCTATTTGCAATTCGATAATTAAAATCGAATGCTTTAGCATTTACAGTAGAAACTTTAGCGCCCTGAAGGGTGGCTTTTCTAATTCGATGATTAATCATCGGCTGCTCTAAGCGCAAGTAGGAGTTAACAATCAACGCATGATCGATAGCTTCTAATTCTGCTAAAGAGACATTAGTCTCTAATGCGCTCGCACTACTAGGATTAGCAACATCTAGACGAGTATCTAAGTTTTCAGACCCTAGGCCGCGCGTTAGTTTTTGCAATAAATACAATTCTTCCAGCGTGGCATTCTTTGAAGCCAAAGCGCCAAAGCTTGCTTCAGTAGCATTCTTAATGCCGCTCGTTGCCACCTCAAGCGCAACTTCCCAAGAGGCCTCTTGCCATTCGCCTTTCACCTTAATTTTAGGTGTTAAAGCACGATTATCATTTGCAAGGCCTTCGTATGAAAAGCGATCTCTATCCGAAATCCAAGTTTCATTGACGCTCTCGTTGTCTCTAGCAACAACACGCTTAACTTTACCTTTGTGTGTTTGTGTGAAAACGTTGGAGCCGACTAAATCATGGCGCGCAACACTCTCAACAGAGCTCATTTGCCATGAACGAACCTCGTAACGGAACGGCTTTGAAGTCAACGCGCCTACCGGACAAACGTCAATCATATTGCCCGAAAGTTCTGACTGAATACCTTCACTTAAGAAAGGTTCAATTTTCAGCTCTTCGCCTCGTCCCGTTGCGCCCATTTCAACAATGCCCGCCACTTCAGCACCAAAACGCACACAACGCGTACAGTGAATACAGCGCGTCATATCGGTTTGTATTAATGCGCCAATGCCTTTATCGGCAACAATACGCTTGCCTTCATTAAATTTGGAAACGTCTGAACCGTATTCCATCGCCACATCTTGCAACTCACATTCGCCGCCTTGATCGCAAATTGGGCAATCCAATGGGTGGTTAATAAGCAAAAACTCCATCACCGCTTTTTGTGATGCTTTGGCTTTTTCGTTATTTGTATGAACTCTCATGCCCGCCGACGCTGGTGTCGAACAAGCCGGTTGTGGCTTCGGATTGCCTTCGACATCAACAAGGCACATACGGCAATTAGCCGCTACCGATAATTTCTTGTGGTAACAAAAACGAGGAATATCAATGCCTTCTCTGTCGGCAATCGAAATAATCGACTCACCCGAGTGGCCATGAACGAGATTGCCGTCAATTTCGATTTCAATATCAACCATTATTTAGCCCACCCAAAGCAAATATATTTAAACTCTGCATGATTTAAAGTTGTCAGTTGCGAGACAAATTTTGCAGTTGATAGCGCACCTCGCAACAAGGAATTTAACGAAGCAAATGATGGCTTTAAAACTTGCCCTACGGGACTTAAACAAATTCTTATCATCGGCGTTATTTTCTTTGAGATAGCAATAAGTATCTCTGCATAAAACTGCCTTGTGGATAAAAATTTATTGTTGTCAGAGATTGTCATATTTGCTTCGGGTGGGCTAACACCATACTCTTACCGTGTTTGATGTAATACTCAAACTCGTGTCTAAAATGTCTAATAAAGCTCTCTACAGGCATCGCAGCAGCATCGCCTAATGCGCAAATCGTATTGCCCATAATTTTGTCTTGAACGCTCATCAATAAGTCCAAGTCTTCCATTTTTCCTTGGCCATCCATGATGCGCTTTAATACGCGATACATCCAACCAGTGCCCTCTCTACAAGGGGTGCATTGACCGCATGACTCGTCGTAATAAAAATGCGCCAAACGCGTTAAGGCTGCTACCATGCACGTTGTGTCGTCCATAACAATCACCGAGCCTGCGCCCAACATAGAGCCCACTTGCTCAATGGAGTCATAATCCATTGTCATTTTCATCGCATCATCTGCTGGAAGTACTGGCGTTGAAGAGCCACCTGGAATAACTGCTTTTAATGTTCTGCCTTCTCGAAGGCCACCTGCCATTTCTAATAACTCAGAAAATGGTGTGCCCATTGGAATCTCGAAATTCGCTGGCTTGGTTACATGCCCCGTCACCGAGAATAATTTACAACCACCCGAATTTGGTACACCTAAATCGGCAAACCATTGGCCACCACGCGCCAAAATATCTGGCACGGAAGCAAAGCTTTCAGTGTTGTTAATCGTTGTTGGCATGCCGTAAAGTCCAACATTGGCTGGAAACGGCGGCTTAAATCTTGGCTGGCCTTTTTTGCCCTCGAGCGACTCTAATAATGCTGTTTCTTCACCGCAAATATAAGCGCCAGCACCCAAGTGAGTATGCAAGTCAAAATTGACTTCGCTATCGCCAATGTCGTGCCCTAAAAGTCCGGCATCGTAAGCCTCTTTTAAAGCCTCTTCAAAACGATAGTAAGGCTCCATGAACTCGCCACGAATGTAATTGTAGCCCACAGTAGCGCCCATCACATAACCGGCAATCGCCATGCCTTCAATCACTGAATGCGGATTGAATCTTAAAATATCTCTGTCTTTACAAGTGCCTGGCTCGCCTTCGTCAGAATTACAAACAACGTACTTCTGCCCATCTTGGTTGCGAGGCATAAAGCTCCACTTAAGACCTGTTGGGAATCCAGCGCCACCGCGCCCTCTTAGGCCAGAAGTTTTTAATTCGCCCAAAATCGCCTCTGGCGATAACTCACCATGAAGAATTTTGCGCCAAACGCTGTAACCACCCGACCCTTCGTAAGTCGCTAAACTTGATGGGTTTTCTTTATCTATGTTTTTGAAACAGACTTCGTTCACTTTACCTCACTCCTAAGTCCATCCAAAATCTCATCAATTTTTTGCTGCGTTAGGTTTTCATAATATTGATCACCAATTTGGAACATGGGTGCGCCAACACATGCGCCTAAACACTCTACTTTCTTAACACTAACCAAGCCATCTTCACTCACTTCGCCTGTTTTCACGCCCGTTTTTGTCTCTAAATACGAGATCAAATCGTCAGCGCCATTGAGCATGCATGAAATATTGTGGCAAAAACGAATGACGTACTTGCCTACCGGCTTGTGGTTGTAATTCTCATAAAAAGTGGCCACTTCATGTACACTGATGACAGGCATTTCTAAGTAATCGGCGACCGCTTGGATTAACTCACTGGTCAGACTGCCATCGTTTTCAGCTTGAACAATTTTCAAGGCCTCCATTACAGCTGAGCTTTGACAACCAGCAGGATATTTAGCCACCCATGTGTCAATTTGTTGTTTTGCTTGTTCTGAAATCATTAGACAATACCTCTAATCCTAAAAACAAGTATTTTTGCTTTGTGCAAGGCATATTGTAAAAAATCCGAAAGAGCATAGTAAAAGCTATGCGACTGAGTATTTTTGAAATATAACGCAGCACAAGGTAAAAAGACGAAGTTTTTCATCGGTCTATTTCTCCAAAAACAATATCCTGTGTTCCAATAATCGTGACCACGTCGGAGAGCATATGACCCCTAGCCATTTCGTCCATTGCTGCCAAATGCGCAAAACCTGGTGCACGCATCTTGATGCGGTATGGCTTATTTGCGCCGTCAGAAACTAGGTAAACACCGAACTCCCCCTTAGGGTTCTCAATCGCAGAATAAACCTCGCCTTCTGGTAAGCAGTAGCCCTCAGTAAACAACTTAAAGTGGTGAATGAGTGACTCCATGTCGTCCTTCATATCACTGCGTTTAGGAGGTGCCACTTTATGATCATCCGACATTACTGGGCCAGGGTTGGCGCGAAGCCAAGTAATGCACTGCTCAATAATTCGAGTTGACTGGCGCATTTCTTCCATGCGCACTAAATAACGATCATAACTGTCGCCAGTGACACCGATAGGAATATCAAACTCCATCTTGTCGTAAACCGAATAAGGTTCATTTTTGCGAATATCCCACTCAATGCCAGAGCCACGAAGCATCGGCCCAGTAAAACCAAGCTGCATTGCACGCTCTGGGGTGACAATACCGATATTCACCAGTCGTTGTTTCCAAATTCTGTTGTCAGTCAAAAGACCCGAATATTGGTCAATACTGTCAGGGAAGTTGGCGGCAAAATCGGCAATAAAGTCAAGCAAAGAGCCTTGACGATTGGCGTTCATTGCTTCAAGCTCTTTAGCACTACGCAATTTTGATTCTAAGTATTGCGGCATTTTGTCCGGCAAATCGCGATACACACCACCTGGACGATAGTACGTTGCATGCATGCGCGAACCACTGACCGCTTCATAGCAATCAATAAGCTTTTCACGCTCTCTAAAGGCGTAGAGAAAAACACTCATTGCGCCAACATCTAAGGCGTGAGTTCCTAGCCACATGAGATGATTGAGGATGCGAGTAATTTCGTCAAACATTACTCGAATGTATTCTGCACGCTCTGGAATTTCGAGCCCAAGCATGGTTTCAATCGCCATCACATAGGCGTGCTCATTACACATCATAGAGACGTAATCGAGCCTGTCCATATAACCAATCGACTGATTATAAGGCTTTGATTCTGCTAGTTTTTCAGTACCGCGATGGAGTAATCCAATATGTGGATCGGCACGCTCAACAACTTCGCCGTCCATTTCAAGAATAAGACGTAGCACACCATGTGCTGCAGGATGTTGTGGCCCAAAGTTAAGGGTGTAATTACGCATCTCAGACATAATTATTTCCTTATTACCCTTGGAACAGTAATATTGGGTTCAATGCTTACAGGCTCGTAAACTACTCTGCCTAATTCTTCGTCGTAGCGCATTTCTACTTCGCCAATCATTGGAAAGTCCTTTCTTAGAGGGTGGCCTACAAAACCATAGTCGGTTAGAATTCTGCGTAAATCTGTGTGGTTTTCAAACAAAATACCAAATAAATCAAACGCTTCTCTTTCGTACCAGTCGGCTGAATTCCAGATACCGGTCACAGACTCAATGATTAGGTTGTCGCCAGCTAAAAGTGCTTTGACGCGCAAGCGCTTATTGTCAGAAACAGAGAGCATGTGATAAACAACGCCGAAACGGTGGCTCTGCGTTCTTTGGGATTGTTGGGCGGCACGACCTCGGCCATAACCCGATGAACTGGCATTGCCATCCCAGTCCGATTCGCCGTAAGTTAGATAGTCAATACCGCTGAGATCAACCAAAATCTCAAAATTAAAATCGTCTCTTAATTTCGTGCACGTTTCGATAATGGCGCCACTGTCAATGGTTAATGTGAGCTCACCGTATGCTTCGGTGATGCCATCGGCGCCAAAAACGTCGTTTAATTGTTTTTTTAATTCACTCATATTTAGGTGCGTGCAATGGTGTTGGTTCGGCGAATTTTATCTTGCAGTTGCAAAATACCGTAAAGTAGTGCTTCGGCAGTTGGCGGACAACCCGGCACGTACACATCCACTGGCACGATTCGATCGCAACCACGGACCACCGCATAAGAGTAATGATAATAGCCACCACCGTTAGCGCAAGAGCCCATGGATATCACGTATCTAGGCTCTGGCATTTGGTCGTAAACCTTGCGCAGCGCTGGCGCCATCTTGTTGGTCAAAGTACCGGCAACAATCATCAAATCGGACTGTCTTGGTGTTGGTCTAAAAACAATACCAAAACGATCAAGGTCGTAGCGCGACGAGCCCGCCTCCATCATTTCAACCGCACAGCACGCTAAGCCAAATGTCATTGGCCAAAGAGAGCCAGTACGCGCCCAATTAATTACTTTGTCGAGTGAGGTGGTAACAAACCCCTCTTTCATTAAACCTTCAATAGCCATTGAGAACCTTAGTGTTAGAACAGAATGCAAAAACTAAATCCTGATAAGAGCTGTTTATCATTCCCATTCAAGCGCCCCTTTCTTCCACTCGAAAATAAAACCAACAACGAGTAATAATAAGAAGATAGACATACCAATAAAACCAAACCAACCAAGCTTGGCCTGCACAACAGCCCAAGGGATAAAGAACGCAACTTCCAAGTCAAAAATAATAAAAAGAATTGCCACTAAATAGTAGCGAACATTGAAATGCATTCTAGAATCTTCAAATGGTGGGAAGCCACACTCGAATTGTGAATTTTTTTCTTCGTACGGCTTACTTGGGCCAAGAAGATAACCAACTAGGGTTAGACCAACGCCAAATGCGATGCCTAGGAATATAAATACTGCAATGGGTAAATAATTTTCTAACACTTTTTATTGCTCGGATTAGGGGTGCGAATATTATAACAACTTAATCGCAAAACAGCGAGAAAGTTGGTGCTGAAAACACGCAGAAAATCCGAAAACGCAGGCCTAAGTATTAAGCTGCGTACCGCCGACAGTGAGAGAATCCAGCTTCAAGCTTGGTTGACCAACACCGACTGGCACACTTTGCCCCTCTTTGCCACAAACACCTATACCCGGATCAAGCTTTAAGTCGTTTCCTACCATGGAGATTTGATGCAAAACCTCATCGCCCGCACCAATCAGCGTCGCTCCTTTTATAGGCTTAGTAATTTTGCCATTTTTGATGAGGTAGGCCTCATTGGCAGAAAACACAAACTTGCCATTGGTGATGTCCACTTGACCGCCATCAAAGTTCTTGGCATAAATACCGTTATCAACCGAGGCGATCATATCTTCAAAGCTGTCATCGCCACTTAGCATGTAGGTGTTGGTCATTCTCGGCATAGGGATATGCGCATAAGATTCACGTCTGGCGTTGCCTGTACTTGACTCACCCATGAGCCTGGCATTAAGTTTATCGAACATATAGCCTTTCAAGACTCCGTCCTTAATCAGGACCGTTTCTTGAGTTGGCGTACCCTCATCATCAATGGTTAGACTGCCTCTACGGTTAGCAATAGTGCCATTATCAACAATAGTACATTTTTCATTAGCAACTTGCTGTCCAATCTTGCCACTAAAAACTGACATTTTTTTGCGATTAAAATCCCCTTCTAAGCCGTGTCCTATGGCCTCATGCAATAATACACCCGGCCAGCCAGAGCCAAGAATCACCGGCATTTTCCCAGCGGGTGCATCTTCCGATTCAAGTGCAACCAAGGCCATACGGATTGCTTCTTGAGTATATGTTTCAATAAAACCATTATCAACAAAATAACGGTAATCGTAACGGCCGCCGCCGCCACTTGAAGCCTGCTCCACTCGGCCGTTTTTTTCCACAACAACGCTGACACTAATCCGCACCATTGGGCGATAATCCATTTGATAAACGCCATCGGTTGAAGCGATTAAAACCTCAGTATAAGCCCCCGAAAGAGAGGCACTCACTTGCTTCACTTTTTTCTCTTTTCTGGCAATGGCGTCAATTTGGCGTAATACATTAACCTTCTCCTCTGAGGTCAAACTTCCCAGTGGACTGAGCGCTGGGTACTTGGCTTGAGTAGGCGCCTCTTGCAGAATTTTTGGCTTAAGCAAGCGAGGCGTCTCTGAAATACCCTTGGCAAAGTCAATCGCCCCTTGAATGGCTTTTAGATTAAGATTATCTGAATAAGAGAATCCTGTTTTATCACCGACAACACTACGCGCTCCTACACCATGACTGATATGATACGAACCGTCTTTAACAATGCCTTCATCGAGCATCCAAGACTCGGCCTCTGAGTGTTGAAAGTATAAATCAGCATAGTCAACACCCGTTTCAGAAAGCGAGGTAAGTAAATCAAAAACACCTTCTTGATTAATGTTGTGATCATCGAGCAACTGTTGAATCATAAGGTTTCTCCCGATACTTGAGATTGAATAACAGGCTCAGACCAAGGGCCTGTTACTGTGTAGTTGAACTCCAATACTTTATTAATAACATCAGTGACCTCACCACCAAGTAATAGCTTATCCACCACCCAAACAGCAAAGCCATATAAGCCACCACCAGCCATATAAGCTGCCAATGGCACACTATCGGCCAAGAATGGTTGAACTTTGGCTTTAAGATGATAATCCTGCTCAGCCAAACCCAAATACCCCGTCAACTCAATATTACTTTCATCACTTTCAAGCAAAAAGTCTTTGATACTAGCCTTGCCATTGCCAATCAGTAACGCTGTGTGAATTCGATCATAAACAAATCCCTGCTCTCTTACTGCACTATTGGGCTTCCTTATTCTATCGGCAATAAACTCTAAATTGATAAATGAGAGCAACCTAAAGAAATTTTGATCCTGATTGGTAAAAACACCTTCTTCTATATCAACTGTAATCAAGCCACTAACTTGAGGTATAGACACCTCCCAAGGTGCACAGTCGCAATAAAGTCTTATATCTGCTGCAAAAGCACCACCAATAACAGGCTCTTGAATGTCAAACTTGTATAAAAAATCCGATAAATTGTGATGAGAGGCCTTGGTTCTCAAAGTGGTTTTACCGCCCAACCAATCGCCATTAAAAATCAACTCTTTTTCGGTCAAGCCAACCCCTTCAAACTTAAGATTTTTAATTTGCAGTACTTGGTCTTTGCTCACTAAATCTGCCTCAAAATTTGGGATAGAGATGTCATTAATTTCTGCATTTTTTGATATTAAACGAAAACTTGGAAAATCTTCTGGAGAAAGACGCCAAGGAAGTTTTGTTTTCTCAAGAGTTGATAATTTAAGATTATGCAACTCAACAAATGACACGCCATTTGGACGTGGAGAAAGATAAATCCCTACCTGTAAATTTTTTGATTCAATTTGGGCCTGCCATTCACTGCCAGTGCCTTTGCTAATATAGGCATTAATGTCACCCTCCATCTGCTTCATTGCAACTTTAAAAGACGAATCATCGGTATCAATCCATTTATCTGGATTAATCAGTAACTCAAAAGGTACCCCACCAATCACTCCCTTACCATCGGTCTTGAATGTATTGTCATGATATGAGATTTTAGAAGTAAATTTTTCTATACTGATTTTCTCCTCGAATAAAGTGAGCTTGTTGTCATTAACAAATAGATCAAACTCAACGCTTTTTTTCTTCTCACCTTGTTCTGAAAATGGGACAACGATGACAACATTACCCCCTATATCTCCCTTAAGTTTAAATTGATCAAGAAAAGATTTGATCCTATCTGAAACTGGAGACCGCCGCATAAAATCAACAATTTCTTCACTGCTTGATTTTACCCTACCGTGAATAACCAATTGAGCGTCTGGGCTGCCTAAATTACTGGCATCAATATTAATATAACTCAAATCAAGAGTATCAAGTTTGGCATCTTTTCCGGTTATTTTTACATGATCATTGGTGAATGTTACACGTGCATTTAAACCAGTGATAGGTGCCCATTTAGAATTCATAGTCAACTTAACATTCTCCAAGTTGGCCGATAGCTTTGTTATGGGAAGCGCATCATCGCCCGATAAAGTAAATCGAGTGGTAAACAAGACGTCTTTCAGCACCCCTGAGCCCAATGCATTGTTTAGCCATATAGCGCTTTTGGTATCGGCAAGTGACTCTGGAAGATTTTGATGAATTTTTGCCACATCAATCTGATCAACATAACTCTGGAGCTCCAAAAATACCTTATCTTGTTGTGAAAACACTTTAAGCTGAGCTGAAAGATTAAAATCTTCGTTTTTTATATTGAATGGGAAAATAGCAACCCTATTCGCCCTCGCACGCCCTACATCAATACTGGTTTTAATATCCACAGTATTGCCGATTATTGGTGCTTGAAAGCTACTCATTAGCGCTTGATTTTCCATCGAAAAAGTGATTTTCTGTTTGTTTCTTTTTAGCTCAATTGGGGCAAGATGATGTGCGTTTTCTCCGAGAATAATGGTTTTATTGATGGATAAAGTCTCTAATGCTAACAAACTAGAGAGGCCATTATTGGAAAAAATAGCATCGGTATCAATGAAAGCCATATAAGATTCAATCAGAGTTGCATCGATACTTAACTCATTAATATCAATATGCCCAGGTATTTCAATGCTACCAATAAGAGCAGACGGGTTAACATCCCAGCGAAGCACGTCCATCGATACTATTGGGTTTAGGCCTTTTGCGCCAATTTTGACTCCGTGTACGGCTAATAACAAATCGTTGTCAATAAATTCTAATGCTAGACGTTCAATACTGACGTCTAATCCAGTAGCACCGGAAAGTCTCTGCTCAAGAGGCCCCTTCATGGTTTGTGGAAAGAGCACAAAGAAAGCCACAATACTCAATAATAGCAGTGACAAAATGGCCGTGAACCAAGTGCTCATCCTGAGAAGATTGAAGCTGCGGCGGAAGCTGATATTAAGCATATTTATCGTGGATTCAAGTGCAATCTATTATAACCAAATGTATAATATGCCGGAATTTAATCTGATTATGAAGGAAGAGAAATGAGTCAAGGTTCAAAAGGCCCAAGTAAGCTAATGTTAGCAATATGGTTAATTGTAATGGTGTTCATTGCTTTCAAGTTCTTTGGTGGCTCTAGCGACGAGACTTCTGTTGGAAACACTACCGACAGCGCAACCCTAGAGCGTATTCAGCCAGTGGGTGAAGTGAGAGTTGAAAGCGCAGTTGCATCAGCAAGTGGTTCAGGTGCTGAGCGCTCAGGTGCTGAGCTGTACGCAAGATGTCAAGGTTGCCATGGTACGGGTGCTATGGGTGCACCAAAGTTTGGCTCACTTGCCGACTGGGCACCGAGAATTGAGCGCGGCATTGACGATGTCCTTCAAGTCGCTATTGCTGGTAAAGGTGCGATGCCGCCAAAAGGTGGATGCTCTGACTGTTCGGATAACGAGTTGAAGTCTGTTATTCAATACATGATGGACAGCACCAAGTAGCACTTTCCAAAATAACAACTAGGGACTTAGCGGTTGAAATACACCCAAGTCCCTATTTTTTTGCACATCACCCCAAGGCAACACTCTGCCGTTCATCGCCACATAAACACCCGGCTCAAGCAACTGCACCGAGCCAATCGCACAGCCCAAATTAAACAAAGCATCGGAATTATTCACCGCATAAGGCACCATTGCGCCAAACAGCACGATTGTTTTATTTAAATCACTCTCACCCAAGAGCTTGGCGGTCTCGCACATCGTATCGGTGCCATGGGTAATCAAAACCCTATCTTCATCACACTCTAGGCAGTGCTTGAGTATTAACTTACGATGGGCGTCAATCATATCCAAACTGTCTATTAACATCAGTATTTCTGAACTTATCTCAACCTCAGTCCTTGCTCGTAACAGCATTTCAGGAAAGTGTGTGGTTTCGAATGTCAGCTCACCGTTGGATTGGTTATACACCTTATCAATGGTGCCGCCAGTAATCAATAATTTAATACTCATTGCTTTTCATTTATCTCAAATTAAGTTAGGATTTTTCCACCGTCAAGGGCAATGGTTTGTCCGGTCATAAAGTTAGAGCCGCTCGATGCCAAATACATCACCAACTCAGCAATTTCGTCCTTTGTGCCCATTCGTCTTAGCGGCGTGGCCTCATTCACGGCATCCAGTTGCTCTTGGCTAAACACTTCTCGCACCAATGTAGACTCAATAAATCCCACCCCAATACCATTCACCTGCACCGTGGGGGCCAACTCAATGGCCGTACACTTAGTGAGCATATTAAGCCCTGCTTTTGAGGTGCAATAATTGGGTGCACCTAATCTAGCCTGAACGCCAGTAACTGCAGAGATATTAATAATTTTGCCGCGACCTTGGTCAACCATAAGCCTGCCAAACACTTGCGAGCAGAGAAATGGCCCTTTTAAATTAATAGCGATCACCCTATCCCACTCATCCTCGGTCATCTCTAAAAAAGAATTGTCTTTGTTAATGCCGGCATTATTAACAAGAATATCAATCGTATCGAACACTGCAAGAGCCATGTCTCGCATCTTCTGCACACTTTCTTTACTAGAGATATCGCCTTTTACAGCAAGCGCTTTGCTGCCCGTCGACTCGATATCACGGACCACTTGCTCAGCAGCATCAATATTGGAGCAATAGTTGATAACGACATTAGCACCATTTTTTGCAAAATTAAGCGCAATGGCTTTGCCAATGCCACGACTACCGCCGGTAATAAAAACCGTTTTATTGTTAAAAGTCGGCATCATTGAAAGTGAAAAGCCATGATTGAGTTAACTATGAAGGCTTGGTCGTTGGGCGCCAAATTGTGGTTCGACCAAACAATGAAAAACCAATATAACACCTAAGAGATAGAGAGCCATCATCTTTTAATTTGATATTACAGTCGTAATCTTTACCGTTCCCTGGATCGTAAATTTTTCCTTTCCTCCACTTGTTATCGCCGATATAGATAAAACCTCTTAACAAGTTCAGGCCAACAATAGGGCGACTCTGTTTATCTAGATCTGGGTTATTAAGATCAACTTTTGGCTGGCCCGCCATTCCGGTCGTGGTATCGTCTGCATACAATGGGTTTTTTAGTGCGACAATTCTGCCGAAATACGCATCATCTTCTCGATATATTTCCACTGTGGCATTATCATCTTCAGTAAACCAAAAGGCGAGCAGTCTATCCCCTTCGACGCTGGCAATTGAGACAACTGAAAATAGCAACAAGCCGAACAATACTAATAATTTTACTTTCAGGAGCTTATTAAACACAATATTCTCTTATCTAGAAATACAATCGCAAATCATTGTACGCTGTTCAGTTTATAAAACCGTGTTTTTCAAATAGTTAAAAGCTAAAATCATCTGGCAAAAATCTTTGATTTTTCAAAGGGTTTAACCGCTCTTAAAAAATATCGGAAATTATTGAAATGACATCAAAACCGATCAAATTTATGCTAAATTTCATAGAAAATCAGTAGAAAAATAGCTAAATAATGGGACTTATGATCCTAAAATACGATATTTTCGGCTAAACTCCTAAATAATTACTTTAGAGTGAAAAATTTCGGAAAAAACACAAATACGAATTATTAACTAAAATTACGCTCTTTTACCAAAAATATCAGTACCAATTCGCACAAAAGTAGCACCATTTTGGACCGCTAACTCCAAATCTTGACTCATTCCCATCGATAATGTGTCCATTTTTGGGTATTTAGCCAATAAATTCGCCATTTTGGCAAAACTTTGAGAAGGGTTCGCTTGACTGGGTATGCACATAAACCCTCTAAGAGAAATATTTGGCAAATTTTCGATTTGGGGTACAACCAAGGCAATCTCTTCTAATAGAAATCCAGATTTGGTTGATTCTTGATCAATGTTGACTTGCAGTAAGATATTGAGCTCGTTCGTCGAATCGGATCTTTGATCGCTGAGCCTTCTAGCTACTTTCACTCGATCAACACTGTGAACCCAGTCAAAGTGCTCGGCTATTTTTGACGTTTTGTTGGATTGAATCGGACCAATAAAATGCCAAAGAAGATTTTGCCCTTGAAGAGTATTTATTTTTTCAAGAGCCTCTTGAAGATAGTTTTCACCAAAATGCAGCTGCCCTGCATCTACCGCGCCCTGAATGTCGTCAGCACTACGAGTTTTACTAACAGCGATTAATTGAACTTTTTGATCGTGATTGACTGAATTGATTCGCGATTGAACTTGCTCGAGATTTTCTGCAATCATAGCCTTATCCGCTAGCATGACGGCATTAGAAAACGGACTGAGCCTCAAACACCGGACCATCGACACAAACACGCTTCATTGCTGAGCCATTCTCGGTTTGCACCAGCACAGTGCAACCGGCACAACCACCCACCGCACAAGCCATAAATTCTTCTAATGATACTTGGCAAGGCAAGTTGAGTTCCGCAGCCAACTTGGCAACCGCTTCTAACATGGGGTGCGGGCCGCAAGAATAAATTTCGACTTGTGCTAACTCATCTGTCGATAACGTCGATAAATATTCTCTCGCTAAATCAGTGACATACCCCTGATAAACACCCACGTAATTTTGCAAACTGGCCAGTCGACATTCAATCCCCCAATCTTCTAAAAGAGGCATTGTATGCGTTGCACCACCATAATCCACACCATTCTCAGCGACTTTTTCATCAAAAGGAAACGGTACTTCTGAGCCTAAAATAGCAAATGGACTGTAATTTGAATCGTTTTGTAATTGTTGGGCAATGGCAATCATTGGCGGCATACCAACGCCACCACCAATTAATAATGGTCGCTTGTTGTCGGTCAATTTAAAGCCAACGCCAATGGGGCCAATCACCGAGACAAACTCACCAATTTTACGTTCGGCCAACTGACGTGTACCTTCGCCCACATTTTTATATAGAAGGTCGAATGTTTCATTTTCAACATCAACCGACATGATTGAGATCGGTCTGCGCATCGGTAAAGCATCAGAAACACTGATATGAACAAATTGTCCCGGCTTTGTTTCGCGAGCAATTTCTGCAGAAGATAGGGTTATTATGTATTGCTCGCCTTCGAATTTATAATGCGCTAAAACTTGGCAGTCATAAACACCAATTGTGCCGCGAGTTGACTTACTCATCAGCAGTAATCAAAGTGCCTACACCACTATCAGTAAAGACTTCAAGAAGCACTGCGTGAGGCACTCGACCATCAATGATGGTCGTACTGACCACACCCGATTCAACTGCGGAGAGCGCACAACCAATCTTTGGTAGCATGCCGCCATGAATGGTGCCATCGTCAATCAATCCATGCACCTGCGCCGCATTAAGACCCGTTAATAACTCACCCTCTGCGTCCAATAGGCCAACTGTATTTGTCAATAAAATCAGTTTTTCAGCATTAAGCGCTTCTGCTACTGCACCGGCCACTAAATCCGCATTAATATTATAGGAAACGCCATTCTCACCAACGCCAATAGGTGCAATGACGGGGATAAAATCCCCTTGTAGTAATAAATCTATAACAGAAGTATCCACTTTATCAACTTCTCCAACGTGACCTAAGTCAATAATTTCTGAAGTTGGCGCCATTTTACTTTGCAACTTCTTGGCAGTAATCAGTTGGCCGTCTTTGCCTGTCAGGCCAATCGAATGACCACCGTGCTGATGAATGAGATTGACAATTTCTTTATTAACCAAACCACCCAAAACCATCTCAACCACGTCCATGGTCTCAGAATCAGTAACACGCATGCCGTTGACAAATTCACTTTCTTTGCCAATCTTCTTCAGTATATTACCAATCTGTGGGCCACCTCCATGAACAACAATTGGGTTCATGCCTACCGACTTCATCAGAACAATATCACGGGCAAAACTTGACTTTAATTCTTCATCAACCATGGCATTGCCGCCGTACTTAATGACAATGGTTTTACCTCGAAACTTTTGAATGTAAGGCAGGGATTCAGACAGAACGCTGGCAATGTTGTGTATTTGCATGATTTATTGTTAAAGAAAAACTAGCGAGTATTTTACCCCATAGGCATTTCTAGGTTAAGTCAGTGACAAGCTTTACCAAATTTTTTGAGACGCCAATAGTTATAAGGCCAAGGGGTGATAAAACCAAAAAACAGTGAAATCGGCAATACCCACCACATAAACACTGCACCGCCAGTCATCAAGTAATCGACCAAATTCATAGCCAATTCCATTGAGATCATCGAAATCAGACTCATGCCCACCGCCGTTTTGAAGGCCAACTTCAGCGCCATTGATTGACGTACCAATAGAATGGTCTCAAGGATGATGCTAGTGACAATGCCGTTAAACATCGCCAAAGCAAAAATAAATAGGGTCGAATAGCCGCTATCTTGCATGATTGCAATCGTACCAAAGTCACCAATCGCACAACCAATTAAGCACCACTTGGTGTTGTTGGCACTATTCTTCCAAGTATGTTTACAAGACCAAAACTCACTGTTCATTATTTGTACCTCTTATCGTATTTTGTTTTAATTTCACTCGGCCACAAACTAAAAATGTAGTCAAGAGCCGCTTGTTTTTCATCGCCAGTGAGTGCTTTTTCAAAAGCAGGCATCTGACCGCCCATTTTAATACCGCCTTCATTAATCGTTTTCAATAATTGCGCCGGTGAGTGATGCCAAGCGTGCGCTGTACCATTAAGAGGTGGCGCTGGATATTTACCATCTGCGCCTTTTACCTTCCAATTACTGACAAGGCCGCGCGCCTCTTGGCCATGACAAACAACGCAGTTCGCCTCAAATACGTCCTTACCAATAGCAATATCCGTATTATCAGATTCGTCACTACTGCAAGCGGAAAGCAGAAGCAACAAAGAAATACAAAGTAGCCTCATAAAAACATCTCCTGCAAATCATTAACAAAGTTAAAGCCTTTATTGGTTGGCTTAACCCAACTCTTGTCAATACTCAACAAACCTAGACTGCTGGCATGTTGTAGCCGTTCATCGATAACTTCACGCGAATGACCCGTTCTGGATTCAAACAATTCTAGGTCAAAACCGCGTTTTAATCTTAGTGCATTAAGCATAAATTCAAAAGGGATATTTTCAATGATTTTGACAGAAGAATCAAGGCTTTTTCCTTGGAATTTAACCGTGTAATCTTTCGGTGATTTGGGCTTTAATGTGCGAAAGATTGTTTGAGTCTCACCGTCCGTTATCTTGCCGTGTGCGCCCGCACCTATGCCCAAATAATCGCTAAATTGCCAATAATTCATATTGTGTTTTGATGGGATTTTGCCATACGCTGAGATTTCGTACTGCCGATGTCCTTGACTCTCTATCATTACCGCCCCTTTGGCACCCATTGCCCAAATATCCTCATCGTCTGGCAACTTGGGTGGGTATTTAGCAAATAAAGTGTTGGGCTCCAAGGTAAGCTGATAAAAAGAAATATGAGTCGAGTTAAACGACAAGGCTATTTCGATATCACTGAGGCATTGCTTGATCGTTTGCCCCTCAAGCCCGTGCATTAAGTCAATATTAAAATTATCAAAACCCACTTCTTTGGCTTTTTCAATGGCATGAATGGCTTCATCACTTGAGTGAATTCTGCCCAATTGGCGTAGGTGTTGATCATTAAATGATTGCACACCAATGGACAGTCGGTTAATGCCTGCGTCTCTGAAACGGGCAAATTTATCAATCTCAAATGTACCTGGATTGGTCTCCAAGGTGATTTCCGCGCCCTTATCAATATTGAGGCTCTGATAAAGTCCCTGCATCAATTGCTCAAGCTCACTACCGCCAAGCAAACTGGGGGTGCCACCGCCAATAAAAATAGAGTGGATGGAGCGACCTTGAAGATAAGGTAAATCGTGCTCTAAGTCTCGTAATAGAGCTTCTACATAGGATTCATCAGGTTGGCCTTCATGAGAATTAAAATCGCAATAAGGGCATTTTTTCACGCACCAAGGATAGTGAATGTAGAGTGAAATTGGCGGTAACTGTAACAAGGGATTCAGTCTTTAAGTTGCTCTATAAAAGCTTGCAAAGCCTGACCTCGGTGCGATATTTTGTTTTTTTCTTCGGCGACTAGTTCGGCAGAAGTACAACCGTACGAGGGCAGATAAAAGATAGGGTCGTATCCAAAACCACCCTGACCTCTTGCCTCATAAACGATTTCACCCTCCCAGCCTTTTTGGATAATCACCGGTGTAGGGTCTTCGCTGTGCTGGACGAAGGCGAGCGCACACCAAAATCGCGCTTGTCGATTACTATCCTCTTGACGCTTTAAATCGGTCAATAATTTTTGCAAATTCTGTTCATCGCTAGCCCCATCCCCTGCGTAACGAGCGGAATAAATACCAGGAGCACCATTAAGTGCATCAACAACAAGTCCTGAATCATCGGCAAGTGCTGGCAGTCCGGTTTGTCTAGCTGCATTACGCGCCTTGATTAACGCATTTTCAACAAAGGTAAGGCCTGTTTCTGGTACCTCGTCTACACCCATAGTTTGCTGAGAAATCACCTCAATAATTCCACCCAACATAGCGTTGAGTTCTCGTACTTTTCCGGGATTACTGGTGGCGATAATGAGTTTTTTCATAAGTGATTTAGCTGCAAAGTATTGAGGAAATTATATAGTCCACCCAGCATTATGTAGCGAAACTTGCATCTGAGGTATAATCGCCCATCAACAGCAATCGGAGTGTACGATGACGCAAGATGAAATGAAATGTGATGTGGCGAATTCCGCCCTTAAGTACGTCGTTCCAAATACGATTATTGGTGTCGGTACAGGCTCTACAGCTAACTTTTTCATTGACGCCTTAGCAACAATGAAAGACCAAATTATAGGTGCAGTGGCGAGCTCATTGGCCACACAAGAACGTCTAGAGGGTCACGGCATTACTGTCTTCGACCTTAACGAGGTTGAATCTATGTCAGTCTATATTGATGGCGCAGATGAATCAGATGCTGAGCTGAATCTCATCAAAGGTGGTGGTGGTGCACTCACTCGGGAGAAAATTGTCGCCGCAGTCGCCGAGCAGTTTGTTTGCATTGCGGACGAGTCCAAGTTGGTTGATGTGATGGGTGAATTCCCTTTGCCAGTTGAAGTGATTCCGATGTCATCGAATTATGTTATGCGTGAAATCACCAAAAACATTGGTGGCACGCCTGTATTAAGAAAAGGATTTGTGACAGATAACGGTAATCTTATCCTAGATGTAGGCGGCTTAAAAATCACCAATCCTAAAGAACTAGAGAATAAGTTAAACAGTATTGTTGGTGTTGTCACCAATGGCTTATTTGCAAGTCGTGGTGCAGATGTTTTATTACTTGGTACACAGCAAGGTGTCAAAACAATCAAACTTTAACTATGGGGCTTTTAATTGACAGCTATTAAGCACAAGAATAAAATAGCCTTTTAGGCAATAACAAATAACTAATTTATTGAGGTCTTTATGGCACAACATACACTAGATGCAACCGGGCTGAATTGCCCCATGCCCATTTTAAAAGCGAAGCAGGTGCTGGCAAAAATGAATGCTAAAGACACTCTGGAGGTGACTTGCACCGATCAAGGCTCGACCAAGGACTTTATTGCTTTTTGCCATCAAACTGGCAATACGCTACTTTCGCACGAAGCCAAAGACAATCAATTTATTTTTAATATCGAGAAAAGCGCATGAGGAGTGCAAATGTCTGAGAATAATGGGATGACAATTATTGCTTCAAAAGGCACATTAGATTGGGCTTTTCCGCCATTTATCGTTGGCTCAACAGCTGCTGCTATGGAAAAAGAAGTGACTATATTTTTTACTTTTTATGGCCTGGGATTACTCTTGAAGGATCTTTCTGGTCTACGCGTCTCCCCTCAGGGAAACCCCGCAATGCCGATGAAGATGCCTTTTGGACCGCAGTGGCTGCAGAAAATTGATTTTGGGCCAAAAATCCCAAACATCATGTGGAATATTCCTGGAATGGAGCTTTTTGCGACAAACATGATGAAAAAAACAATGAAAAAAAACAACATCGCCACCATTGAGGAGCTTAGAGACGTTTGTCTAGAAATGGGCGTTAAGCTCATCGCCTGCGAGATGACGATTGGTATGTTTGGTTATTCTAGAGAAGATTTTATTGACGGCATTGAATACGCTGGGGCAGCAACCTACCTAGACATTGCCCAAAACTCCAATCATGACTTGTTTATTTAGAGAAAAGAAGGGCTAGCGCAAGTCAAGAATAGGCCAGTTTTTATCCTCAGCATACGTTTTCAGTGCCGCATTAGGATTGACTGCAATCGGATGATCCACCAATTCTAACAATGGGATATCGTTATGCGAGTCGGAATAAAAACTTGAGCCCTCAAGCGTTTCATCATTTTCCTTCAGCCACGACATTAAATTATCCACTTTACCGGAGGCATAAGTAGGAATACCAATAAGTTTACCGGTATATCGGTCATCAATAATCTCTGTCTCAATAGCTAAAAGATTATCGATACCGTAGTGTTTTACAATCGGTTCGGTCACAAATCGACAGGTGGCAGTAACCACTAGCAAGGTGTCGCCTTGGCTTCTATGCTTGTCAATTAGCTGTTGTGCCTTATCAAGAAAAATAGGCTCAATTTTATCCACCATAAATTGCTGATGCATCAATGCCAACTCTTTTAAACTAAAACGAGTCAATACCTCAATAGCAAACTCTGAATATTTATAAATATCGAGGGTGCCAAGCTCATACTGCTGATAATAGCGCTCATTTATTTCGCGATAAGTCTCGGCATCAACTGCACCAATATCACACAAAAACTCGCCCCAGAGATAGTCACTATCACCGCCAATAAGCGTGTTATCTAAATCAAAAATTGCTAATGACATGCATTTTTCTTAATTATTTGAATAATCTCATCGGTTGAATCAACAACGCTCATCAAGGCCAAATCTTGATGACCTATATAACCATCCTCTGCTAATTTCTCAAACCAAGATAGCAGTGGCCTCCAGTAATCTACGCCATATAAAACCACAGGTATGGGTCGCATCTTTTGAGTTTGCACCAAAGTCAACACCTCCATCAACTCATCCGCTGTACCATAACCGCCGGGGAAGTATACACATACACTAGCATGTTTGACCAGCATTACTTTGCGCGAAAAAAAATGCTCAAAAGTCAGACACTCATCCAAATAAGGATTGGCACTTTGCTCATGCGGCAACTCAATATTAAGCCCAATACTTTTTGATTTCCCTTCATAAGCGCCCTTATTTGCTGCCATCATAATGCCGGGACCTGCGCCAGTAAGAATGTTATAGCCATCGTCTGACAGTTCTTTTGCTAATTGATAAGCCTGTTGAAACAAAGGATCTGTGCGCTTTATTCTTGCCGAGCCAAATACAGTAATATTATTTTGATAGGCGGCTAAACGCTGCTGCGCATCTTCCATCTCAATACCAACGTCAACTATATTCATAGCTTGGAAAAAGCTTTCCTTGCAGCATCAATTGTTTTATCAAGCTCATCTTTGCCGTGAGCACCCGATACAAATCCTGCCTCATAAGCTGACGGCGCTAAATAAACACCTTCAGTTAGCATTATTTGATAAAAAGCCTTAAATCTATCAATATTGCAATTCGAGGCTTGAGCAAAATTACTGACTTTTTCTTCATCACTAAAGAACAGACCAAACATACCACCTATGGTATTTGCTGCCATTGAGATATTACACTCTCTCGCAGCATTAACAATACCTGAAGCTAAATACTCTGTACTTTCAGTTAAGTTTTGGTAGAAATTCGTATCACTCTCCAAGACGTTTAGCATCGCCAAACCAGCGGCCATTGACAAAGGGTTACCCGAGAGTGTACCTGCTTGATATACAGGCCCCAGTGGTGCTATCTTGCTCATAATATCTCGTCGACCACCAAACGCTGCAACCGGTAGGCCACCGCCAATTACTTTGCCCAATGTCGTTAAATCAGGCCTTACTTGATAATACGCTTGCGCACCACCGAGTGCCACGCGAAAACCTGTCATCACCTCGTCAAAAATAAGCACAGTGCCATTTGCATCACAAACGTCTCGCAGACCTTGTAAAAATCCTTTGTTCGGCGGGATACAATTCATATTTCCCGCTACTGGTTCGACGATAATACAAGCCACTTGTTCGCCAATTTCGTCAAACAACAATTGCACTGACTCTAGGTTGTTATATTCAAGTGTCAGTGTGTGCTGTGCCAAATCAGCGGGCACGCCTGGCGATGTTGGTACACCTAAAGTTAGGGCGCCTGAGCCAGCTTTTACCAATAGGGAGTCCGAATGACCATGATAACAACCTTCAAACTTAACAATCTTGTCTCGATTGGTGAAGCCTCTAGCCAATCGAATAGCGCTCATGGTTGCCTCTGTACCTGAACTAACCATTCGTACCAATTCAATAGAAGGTACCAATTGACAAACTTTCTTGGCCAGTTGGGTCTCAATTTCAGTCGGCGCACCAAAACTTAAACCCTTATCCAGAATTTCTCTAACGGCATCTAGAATCACCGGATTCGAATGACCCAAAATCATTGGTCCCCAAGAGCCGACGTAATCTATATATTCTTTGCCGTCAACATCATAAAGGTAGGCACCCTCACCACGTTCAAAATAAATAGGATCACCCCCAACACCATTAAATGCACGTACGGGTGAATTAACACCGCCAGGAATGTAATTTTTAGCTGCATTAAAAAACGCTGATGACTGATTCATGACACCTCCCGAAGATTGGTAATGATTGGGTATTGTTTAAGGTGGGTAATATGCGACCAAACAATGAGCACATTATCCAATAATAAGGTCATGTTTACAGGGTCTTGTGCCAATGAAATCGAACGGGAAATATCATCCAGTAATCGAAATAAATTATCCAAAGATGCCTTGTTAACAACTTTGTTTAACTCCAATAGCGCGCCCTGCGTTTTAAGCAGTTTTAAGCGGACACCCTCAGTGATCAGCTGCTGCAAACAAACAAGAGTTTCTAATTCATACCCCTCAAACAGTTTTGTTTCTATAGTTTTAGCCGGATTCATTGCCATTTCCAATAAATGGTTCTGCCAACTTTGAAACTGAAGAAAATAATCTCCCTGTAATTCCTCTACCGCCTTAAATGGGATACCGTGGGCATTTTCAAGCAACTGAGCTGCATCAAAATCACTGCGTTTTTCACTATCAATATGCTTGGATAACCACTCGACACTCTCAGAATCAAAAGTCGGACTAATGTGTACACTCTGGCAACGAGAAAGAATGGTTGCTGGCAGTGCATTAGCATTATGCGCCAGTAAAATAATCAGGGTATTCTCTCGAGGCTCTTCGAGAGTCTTGAGTAGACTATTGGCAGCATTTACGTTCATCTGATCAGCATAGAAAATAACACCAATTTGTAACGCATCTGCAGTTTTGCTAAGAATATCGCAAAAAGCTCGGATTTGGTTTACTCGAATTTCTTTTGATTCCCTGCCAGACTCACTCAATTCTGGGCGGCAAAAAACCATATTAGGATAATGCGACCTTCTAATAAGCACACTTTGATCCAACACATCTCTAGGATTGTCTTTGGCAAGTTGTCGGCAATGCTGACACTCGCCACAAACGCTATTTTCACACAATAGCGTTTGAATAAAACGCATGGCAAGTTCAAACTTGCCAATTTTTTCAGCACCAGTGATAAGTAGTGCATGTGGCAAATGGTTTTGCTCTAGCATTTGCGTCAGTTTTGCAAAAGCATTTTGGTGCCAAGGAAAAATCATAGCTGCTCTAAATAGGAATGAATTTGTTGACTCACTTGGTCAATTTGGACAGAGGCATCAACCAGTTTAATACGCTCGGGATATTGTTGTGAGCGGTCAATAAACACTTGTCTAACTCGCTCAAAAAAGGCTCGCTCTTCCTGTTCAATGCGATCTTTGGATGAACGCGCCTCAATTCTTTTCATGCCAATCTCGACACTAAGGTCCAATAACAGTGTCAAATCAGGGCGAAACTCTCCTTGCACCCAATTTTCGAGCGCCTCAATCCTAGACAAATCTAATGATCTGCCACCACCTTGATAAGCAAAAGAGGCGTCAGTAAAGCGATCACTCACTACCCACTTACCCTGTGCTAAAGCGGGCTTTATTTTATTTTGAATATGCTCATTTCGCGCACTAAACATCAGCAACAATTCCGTATCACTGTGCATGGTACCTGTTTCAACACCAAGTAGTAGCGCACGAATTTTTTCACCCAGATCGGTACCACCTGGCTCACGCGTTCTTACAACTTCTACGCCTTTTTTCGCTAGATAAGAGCAAATAAACTCAATTTGCGTACTTTTGCCCGCACCTTCTACGCCATCTATGGTGATAAATTTACCTTGTTTCATAGTGATAATTTTAGACTAGATGCTAGAGGCTTTTGCATATATCATTTTAGATTTGATAGTGGGATTTTTAATATTTTACAAGGCATATTTTTAGAAGTGTTACTTGTTGTAAGGCGATAAAATTTAACTCAGGAAAATGTAAAAAATCCCCTATCCCAAAGGGCTGAGGC
>CAJXHL010000010.1 GCA_913054335.1 uncultured Gammaproteobacteria bacterium
TTGATTATAAGTTTTGCCCTGCAAGAACGCATGCTGGACTTGTTGAGTGGCCATTGCTATTCCAGCAATTCAGCTTGCCTAATAAACGCCTGAATATAATCAACACCTTGGTCATCGTCGCGAAGGCCTAGATAAATGCTTTTGCTGATACCAGCTCTACCTAGACGTACTGCCTGAACCGGCAACTTGTCAGCGTATTCATTCACTAGCCAATGTGGTAGTGCAGCCACACCTCGCCCAGCTGCAACGAGTTGTAGCATGATGTCGGTCGCCTCGATACTTTTGTGCTTTTTTGGTCTACAGTGTGCAGGGCTTAAGAATTGGCTGTATATATCAAGCCGCTCCATATCAACAGGATAACTATATAGCACCTCCTCTAAAAGATCTTTTGGTTCAACTTGTGTTTTTTTGGCCAAAATATGCTGTTTACTAACAACCAACACCTGCTCATAATCCAGTACCGGTTTGAATGTCACCCCTGCTTGATGAATCGGGTCTGGTGTGACCAAAACGTCGATGTCATAATTAAGCAATGCTTTCATGCCGCCAAATTGAAATTGTTGCTTTACATCGATATCTACCTCAGGGTAACGTTCAATAAATGGTGTTACCACTTTTAATAACCATTGGTAACAAGGGTGACATTCCATACCAATACGAATTACGCCCTTTTCCCCTCTGGCAAAACGTTCAATCACCTGGTCGGCATATTCTAGCTGTGGTAGCAAGCGATTTGCCACAGATAACAAATAGCTTCCCGCTTGTGTTAGGCGTATGGAACGCCCTTCTTTATTCCACAACTTGACAGCCGAGCGTTGCTCAAGTTTTTTGATAGCATGGGTTAAAGCGGATTGCGTCAGATGCAGGCTTTCTGCAGCCGCTGTTAGCGAGCCATTGCGCTCGATTTCACGCAAAATAGAGAGATGGGAGCGTTCAATCATAATTAGAGATCTATACTATGAATATTATTAATAATTAAATGAAATAATACCATTATTATTCATTAAATGTTCTCATTATAATGACCACCTAATCAACAACACTATGAAGAAAAATGGTTGGTTTTTTAGGGGGAAACTCTTGAAAGACATCCCAGAACGCCCGACACCATGAATATTAGCTACGAATTTTTTCCCGCAAGAACCGAACAAGGCAAGAAAAATCTACAAGAAACCCTTGCAAAGCTGGATACAACCAATCCAGATTTTTATTCAGTCACTTTTGGGGCGCTTGGTTCAGCTCAAGACGCTACTTTTGACACAATTAACCAACTAAGTGTCGCAACTCCTGTTACCGTTGCGCCACACTTGACTTGTGTTGGTTCTGATAAAGCGCAAATGACAAAGCTGCTTGACAAGTATGTTCGTCTTGGAGTTAGTCGTGTAGTTGTTCTTAGAGGCGATATCCCGCCCGCTATCCGAGATATTGGTGAATTCCATTACGCCAGTGAATTGGTTGAATTCATCAAAAACAAGCACGATAATCGGTTCACTATTGACGTAGCCGCCTACCCAGAAAAACACCCGCAATCAAAAACAGTAGCAACCGATATCGAATATTTTGTCAACAAGGTCAAGGCCGGTGCTGATAGCGCCATCACCCAATATTTTTACAATATAGACGCGTATTTTAGATTTGTCGATGAAGCGCAACAACTCGGCGCAGACATTACTATCGTGCCGGGTATTATGCCAATTACTAACTATGAGCAATTAGTGCGCTTTTCTAAAATTTGTGATGCCGATATTCCAGCTTGGATTCTTAATCGACTTGAAATGTATAGGGACGATATCAATAGTCTTAAAGCATTTGGCTTGGAGGTTGTTAGTGAGATGTGTCACCAAATGAGGAACAGAGGCGTTAATGACTTCCACTTCTACACGATGAATAGAAGTGAACCAACACTTTCAATTGTAAATAATATTGCATAGATCCTTGTTAGGTAATTATCTCTCTTTGTGCTTGCCACCCTTTATTCTATTAACTCTTGCGTGCCATCGTAAAGACTCAAACCAAACGCCTCAAGCAGATGTTATGCCATAGTAGTACGCAAAAAAAACCGCTTGATTTAGCGGAGAGATAAAAATTGTTAGAAGCTTTATTTAGTGAAAAACGCGTTTTGAATGCACCCAACCTTGTAGCTTTTGCAAATCTTGTTGTTTTGTAGGTTGTGCTGCTTGCTCTAATGCGGCCAAACGTTCGTTTAACTCATTAAAGACTAAGGTGTAATGTTTGTTTTTTTGTGTCTCTTGATAGAGCTTTGATTTTAATGTTGCAATGACGGAGACAAAGTCTTCATCGTTACTGGCGCTTGGTCGTTGCTCTACTTCGCGCATCTTTCCATGAGCATTTTGCATACGATTTAAGTGATAGGTTGGCTCAGAGTACGGGTTCTTAAAAGCCAAATTGGTAGGATTAGATGGTATCACTTGAGCGGGAATATTAAGTGCTTGCAAAGAGCCACTACTGGCACGTTGTTGAATGGTAAAGCCACTTACTCCTAAAAGGCGGGCCACCCATGAAATACCAAATCTAATCATTTAACCAACTCTCCTTGAGGACGACACATTACCCAAAGACAAGGTGAATGTCAAACAAAAACACTACTTTTTAGCTTATTTTACCACTTAATAGTTCATTAAGAATCTCTTTGTCCCCAAGGCCTGGGGCAATGTGAACTTTTTCAAATCCCAAAGACTGTGCAAAGGTTTTTATCCGCTCACTAATGACAATAAGTGGGTATTGTTTGAGTCGTTTAAGGTAATTTGGATTAATAGACTCGACAAGAGAAAGTGTGTTTGACAAAGTTTGATTGCTGTTGGCTAAAATAACACAATCATCACCTAACATAAAGCGCTCAATGGATTGCTGGTGAAGCTCAGTTACACCCAATACTCGCCGCACATAAACTTCTAGGTAATCTACTTGGTTGGAAGACTCTAATTCGTTTTTCAACGTTTCGACACCACCCTTTCCTCTAACAATCAAAACTCTTTTATTAATAATTGATTGACATTCGTCTAACTCTAACAATGCCTCACTTGAGGCGTTTTTTTTAGGGTGTGCATCTACCTGTACGCCAACGGCCATTAATTTATCAGCCGTTGTTGGTCCTACGGCAAATATTTTTTGATCTCTTGCCAACAACTGAGGCAAGTACTCGTGTGCATAAATAACAGCATTCACACTAATAAAAATGATGACGTCATAGGATGCACTGGGAAGCTTTGGCATCAACTTTTTAATCTCAAAAGCAGGAAAAAGTGCGTAATCAAGACCCGCTTCTTTGAGTAATATTTGTAATTTGTCAACCTGCGCCAAAGGGCGCGTGACTAAAATCATTCGCTATTGACCAATGCTGAGATACTCTGCATATGATTAAGGCTGTCACCCACAGTAGAGGCGCAAATAATTGTTGCTCTTGGTAAACCTGCCATTGTCGAGAGTAGTTCTTGCGAAATAGACTCCAACTCAGTTAAATCAGATAATAGCAGTACTGGTGTGTTTGTGTAGTATATGGTTTGACCCAGCACTTTGCACTGGTTTAAGGTGCTTTTAAGTGTCACCAAAGATTGCAAGCAAACTTTATTACTCTCTATCAATTTTAAAGAAGCTGGCTTGGGCTGACTCGTCACATGACACCACAGAGTATAGTTTTCCTGGTATTCCTGCAAACTTGCAAGCAATTGCTTTAGTTGGGCTGCATCATTTAATACACTCTCCTCAACAACCAATACAAGCTCAAAGTAATCGCCAAGGTCATCGTGAATTGCCTCAAAGATATGCTCCAAGTCTTCGTCAGTATCAACGGGAAGTGCAAGCGCCTTAAACAGGCTTGAATAATGATCAAAACGCCAATCTTCAGGCAAGTCATCTGGATAAAAATCATCGCCAAATTCAAGACCCACTCTGCCAATTAAAAACTCTGTTTTAGTCATTCTACGTTGTATGCCTTTATAATAGCCTAATTCTAATTCACCTTAAGGCCAAACCCCTAAAATGTTCGAGTCGATTATAGCCCTTGTGTCAGGCTTTGTATTACTTATTTGGAGCGCTGATGAATTCACCAACAATGGCGCTAAAATTGCCAATATTTTCAAGATTTCACCCCTTATTATTGGCCTGCTCATTTTTGGCTTTGGCACTTCTGCACCAGAAATGTTGGTTTCAGGATTAGCGGCTTACGAAGGCCACCCAGAGTTGAGTATTGGCAACGCCTTTGGTTCTAATATTTTTAATATAGCCTTAGTGTTGGGCATTACAACAATCATTCTTCCTATCAAAGTAAAGCAAGACATTCTGAAAAAAGAATGGCTTTACTTAATGGCGTCCACACTCGTTGCTGGCATCCTGATTTGGGATGGTCATTTAAGTATTGCGGACGGTTTAATTCTTTTGGGCTTGCTGGCTGTGTTTTTAATTTACACTTTTGTTGCCTCTAAAACAGGCGACCACCAAGAGTTTGACAATCTTGGCATTGAAGTTAAACAAGATCAAGCAAAAAAGGTTTGGTTAATGCTTACTATCTCTTTTGTGGTATTGCTCGTTAGTGCTAAGCTTGTGGTATGGGGTGGAACCGAGCTTGCTGCCTTGTTCGGCGTCTCTGACTTGCTCATCGGTTTGACGGTGGTAGCGCTCGGTACAAGTCTGCCAGAATTGGCAGTCTCTATTAGCAGTGCTTTGAAAAAACAACATGAAATGGTTGTGGGCAATATCATTGGCTCCAATTTATTTAACACGGTGGGTGTCCTCGCAATTCCGAGCCTTATTCTTCCTTTTGATGTACCAATGGAAGTCATCAATCGGGACTATCCATTTATGATTGGCCTGACGATACTACTGTTTGTTTTTTCTTATAAGTTTAAGAAAGAAGGGGTTATTAGTCGCTTAGAAGGTGTGTTACTGCTCGTCGTACTTGCTATCTACCTATACATCTTAATTTGGACTTAGCTGTTAAAAACTTAGGCGAAACACAAGCACTGGCTACAAGCTTGGCCAAGTGCTGCTCGTCTTTACAAGACGTATTTGTGATTTACTTAATTGGTGATTTGGGCACCGGAAAAACAACGCTTGCTCAAAGTTTTATTCAATTTTTTGGCTTTGATCGGGTGAAAAGCCCCACTTATTCATTGGTAGAGAGCTATCAGAATGAGTTAGCAAACATTCACCACTTTGATTGCTACCGACTCAGTGACCCCGAAGAGCTTGACTATATTGGTATTCGTGAATACCTTAGCCCAGGTAGTATTCAGCTCATCGAGTGGCCAGAGCTTGGCAAAGGAGTAATTGCAAAAGCCGATATTTCTATCAACTTAAAAGGTGATCATGACGAAAGGCAAATCAACATCCAAGGCCATAGCGATATCGGCAAAAAGGTAATTGAGTGCGCTATTTCATAGGCCTTGTTTTATCACTTGTCATGACGTCAGCCTTTGCTGAGGAGAAAACGACGCTTTTTGATTTTCGCTATTGGACAGCACCCAACCACACTCGAATTGTTGTTGATACAGAAGAAAATACTTTATTTAGCGTGAGCGCAAAAGACAATTATGTTTTATTAAGTGTTGAGAGTGCCGAAGTGCTACCACAAACATTTTCTCACTTATTTTTCGAAGACGAGCGTATTAAAAGAACTCAAATCAAGCGTAGTGGTGATGACATACGACTCATTTTTTACACCAATAATGTGTTTAAAGTTAAGCACTACACCCTTGCTCCTAACAAAAAATATAAATATCATCGGCTGGTTATTGATTTGATTGACCTCCTGCCAAAAACAGCTCTTACAGATACTGCAATTGAGCAATACGATGCGCCACGCAAAGTTGTAATAGTTGATGCTGGTCACGGTGGTGAAGATCCAGGCGCCTTAGGCAAGAATGGTTCGCGTGAAAAAGACGTCAATCTTGCCATCGCAAAAAAACTGGTAGACACCATCAATCAAAGCGGTGATATTACGGCCATACTTACTCGAAGTGGCGATTACTACATTCCCCTTACCGAGCGTATAACCATTGGTTTGAGGAAAAAAGCGACAATGTTTATCTCAATCCATGCAGATGCGGTTGAGAGCTCTAGCGCTAAAGGCGCATCAATTTACAGTCTGTCTGAGAAAGGCGAGACAAGTAAACTGGCTAAACAACTGGAGCAGTCTGAAAACTCCGTCGATCAATTTGGCGGTGTTGAAAAGGTTATTGATAACGACCAATTCTTAAAAACAATCCTGACTGATTTTTCCCGGAAAGACCGCGACATCCAATCACAACAATTGGCAACTACCATTCTAAAACAAATAAGCGCTATTGGCCCAGTACATAAAAAGACCCCCCAAAAAGCCAATTTCGTTGTACTGAAGTCTCCCGCTATCCCTTCTGTATTGGTAGAAACTGCTTTCATTTCTAATCCAGAACAAGAAGCGCGACTTAATAATTGGAGAGAGCAACAAAAAATTGCCGATGCTATTTTCCAAGGTATTAAGGATTACTACTCAGCAGTTGAGGCGTCATTATAAAGCTCTACCTCTTCCTGAGAATGATCTTCACTTAGAACCAATGCCTCGCTGACAAGCTGATGCACGCTGACCACCATGAACGGGTCAAAATCATAAAACGGTAAGACTTTTGTAAACTGCGATTTACATATGGCACAAAGCGCTGCCAAAGTATTCACACCACTCTTTTCTTCACTCTGTTTTAGCGCCTGCATTCTAGGAAACGCACCTTTGACGCGCAATTCCAACAAATCATCGGCCAACAAACCGCCACCGCCACCGCAACAAAAAGTTGATGCTTTGATCGTGTTTTCAGCCATGTCAACAAAGTGATTACAAACCGCTTTAATCACTTCTCTTGGTAAGATAAATTGACCATTTTCAATGCCCCCCATATTACTACCACGGGCTACATTGCATGAATCATGAAAGGTAACGGTGCGATGGTCGTTCTTAGTTTTATCGAATGTCAATTGTCCTTTTTGGATTAAATCGTAAGTGTATTCAATAATATGTTGAGGTTGTGGGTAGTTTTGGTCCAACTGGTTTTGAAGTTGTAGTGCATATTCATCACTTGCACCGCCACCAATACCAGTCAGTGTATTCCAAAAACTGTAAGCAACACGCCAAGCGTGGCCGCACTCACCAACAATAATTCGCTTAACGCCCAAATCAAGTGCCGCTTTTCGAATGCGTAGCGCACCCTCGCGCATAATATCGTAATTACCGATAAACATGCCGAAATTGGCCCCTTCAGAGGCATAAGAACTCAATGTCCACGATGCGCCCGACTGATGAAAAACTTTAGCGTAGCCAATCAAACCGTCAATATGGGGCTCAGCAAAAAAATCGGCCGACGGTGTTATTAATAATATATCAGCACCTTCTCTATCAAGTGGCAGCTTAACCGCCACGCCAGTATCCTCTTCGATTTCTTTCTCAAGATCAAGCAAAGTGTCGCGTAGGGCCGGCTCTGGCATGCCTAGGTTATTGCCAATTTTTTTGACCTTGCCTAAGATTTGATTACAATACTTTTGCCCAACGCCAATAACATTCATTACCTCACGGGCGGCCATTGTTATCTCTGCAGTATCAATCCCATAAGGACAATAAACCGAGCAACGTCGACACTCTGAACACTGATGAAAATAGTTGTACCAGTCATCAAGCATATCCTCATCAAGTTCTTTTGCGCCAACCAATTTAGGAAAGTGTTTGCCTGCAAAAGTAAAGTGGCGCCGATAAACGCTGCGAAACAAATCTTGCCTCGCCACAGGCATATTTTTAGGATCGCCTGTACCAAGGAAATAATGACATTTATCGGTGCAAGCACCACATTTCACACAAGCATCTAAAAACACAGGAATGGAGCGATATTTGCTTATCGTTTCACCCATTTTTTCAATTGCGACTTGTTGCCAATTGTCAACCTTTTCACCGGGAAAGCCAAGAGATTTTTGCATATCAGCATTGGCTTTAAACGGCCCATCACCACTCATAGCATCACTCTTCAATGCGGGTGTTTTCAGGTAGGTTTCTAATTTTGGTATGTCAAATTTTGCCATGATTATCCACCTTTGCTATTTTTCTCTTTTTCTTGAGCCCAGCTCGAAATATGGCGTTTTTTCCTCGCATCATCTGTTTGATTAAGAGTTGGCGAGAAAAATACCCCCGGCGCATGCAACATTTTTGAAATAGGAAAGATTGCAATTAGTATAAACACCATAAAGATATGCGCCATAAAAACACCTTCGCTTGGTAATTCAGACCAATCAAGAGTAATCAACCCTTCAGTAAAACTGTAAACCATACCCATATCGGGATAAAAATGGGCAAAAGTCATTAGCGCACCTGTGACTGCGATCGCAATTAAAAGCAACAGCAGTAGATAATCTGAAGGAGAGGAAATGTAGCGCACTCGATCAACAAAAAAACGTCTTGCCAATAAGCCCGACAAACCAAATATGAGTGGAAAAGCCGCGTACTTCAAAGGTTCGGCTTGACGCAATAGTTCGGGTGTTTCACCTGGCCAAAAATAAGGCAAATGGCGAATAAAAAGCAACACCAAGGCCCAGTGAAACAACCAGCCAAACAACCAAGTCCATTTGCTGGCTCTGAACAAACTGGAAAACAATAAAACCTCTCGCGTCATTCTAAGGATGACGCCTAATTTCGTCAATGGTGCTGGGGCAGTAGGAATTTTGAGTGGTACTGGCGTACTTGCGTACTGAATCACTTTTAGCGTCACACCCACCAGACACAGCGATACCGCTAGGTAGAAAAAGACAATAAATAAAATGCTCATTAGTGACATAAAGTGTAACCCTAGGCAAAGGACAGCATTATGTCGTTTGCCAAATTAGCGTGCCAAGGCCAATTAAACACAACCCGTTGGCTTTGGTAGACCTGCAAATCGACAACCTTGTTTTGCAGGACCGTAAGGAAATAACGAATACAAATAGCGAGAATTACCCTTATCGTTGCCGAGTTTTTTGGCAATTGCTTTGGTTAAAACGCGAACGGCTGGGGCGAAATCGTATTCTTCAAAATAACCTTTTAAGAAGTTAATCACCTCCCAGTGTTCAAGGGTGAGCTCAATATCATCTTCCGCTGCCATTGCCAGCGCAATTTCCTTGCTCCAGTCCTCTATGTTTAATAGATAGCCCTCTTCATCTACTTCAGCGCCAAGTATTGCAGCCATTGTCTCTTAGTTCTCTTTGTTAATTAATAAATGGTTAATAAACATAATGCGTAAGACACGCGCAAAACGCCATCGTCCATAACGATTGATTTTACTGATGTGGCGCTTGCGGGGGAGATAAATTACAGCGCAAAAATAAGGGGTTAAAGTTGACTAATTTGCTAGGTAGGCATCAACGCTTTTGGCAACACCACGACCTTCGTTAATCGCCCAAACTACAAGTGACTGGCCTCGTCGACAGTCACCTGCGGTAAAAATACCCTCTTTTGAGGATTGATACACACCGTGTTCGGCTTTATAGTTGCCTCGCCCATCGAGCTCAATTGCGGCATCGTCGCTGAGGTAGTGCTCAGGAGATAAAAATCCCATTGAAAGCAATACCAATTGCGCGTCCCAAGTTTTCTCAGTACCAGCAATTTCTTTCAGTTGGCCATTTTCAAAAGTCACGTTAATGGTATTGATACCACTAACGTCACCGTTGCCATCCTTAACAAATGATTTGGTCAGCAGTTGGTAATGTCTTGGGTCTTTGCCAAAAACTACGGCAGCTTCCTCGTGGCCATAATCCACACGATAAACCACCGGCCACTCTGGCCAAGGATTTTGGTCTGCTCTGACAGTGGGCGGTTGACTCATCAATTCAAAATTAACAATCGATTTTGCGCCCTGTCTGAGTGACGTACCAATACAATCCGTACCTGTGTCACCACCACCAATAACAATCACATCTTTGCCCTTTGCAGAAAACTCACCCTCATCGGTGTGGCCGTGGTCAAGAAAACTCTTGTAATTTGCCGTTAAGTAACTCATTGCCGGGTAAATACCCTTTGCATCACGGTTATCCGCTGGCAAATCACGCGCTTTGGTTGCCCCTGTCGTCAACACGACAGCATCAAATTGCTCCTGTAATTCAGACATGCTAATACCCTTGCCAATATCGGTACTGGTGATAAATTCAATTCCTTCAGCTCTGAGTAGGTCAACACGACGATTAACCACGTCTTTGCCTAATTTCATATTAGGGATGCCGTACATCAGCAAACCACCGATTCGATCACTACGCTCATAAACCTTTACTGTGTGACCCATCTGATTTAGCTCATCAGCAGCGGCAAGACCTGCAGGACCTGAGCCGACCACTGCAACTGTTTTACCTGAACGGCTGGTCACCTCTCTAGGAACAATCCAACCCTCTTCAAAGCCTCTATCAACAATTGCTTGTTCAATGTTTTTAATGGTTACCGCGGGATTGGTAATAGCCAAAACACATGAACCTTCGCAAGGTGCTGGGCAAACTCGCCCAGTAAACTCTGGAAAATTATTTGTTTTGTGCAAGCGATCAAGCGCTTCACGCCATTGATCGATGTAAATCAGGTGATTCCATTCTGGAATGAGGTTATCAACTGGGCAGCCATCGGCAGACTGACAAAAAGGCACACCACAATCCATGCATCGTGCACCCTGTTGTTGGAGGTGATCAATGTCATGGACGCCGGAGAAAATTTCATCATAGTCGTTTATACGAACTTCTACAGCGCGATAAGATTCCACTTCACGGTCAAAATCTATAAAACCCGTTACCTTACCCATTAATACTTTTTAATATTTCGCACAGCCATTGATTATGCCACAATCTCAAGCATTACTTGGTGTAATACTTCACCATAAGGAAGCAACAATCATAATATGAAAGTATGATTTTAATGAAAATTTACATATTTTCAGGCTGTGCTTTAATAAAAGCAGGAAGTTGGTTGCACCTCTTCGCAATCTCAACAATCTTAGGATAGGTCGATAAATTACAATCAAAGCGATAAGCATTATAAACCTGAGGTACTAAGCAAATATCGGCTAGACTAACCTTGTTTCTATGACAGTAGTCACCTGTTTCACTCTCTTGCAGACGGTGCTCTAAAGCATCAAAGCCAACTTTAATCCAATGCTTATACCAGGTCATTTTTGATTCTTTATCCACTGACAATTCATCCTCTAAATAATTAAGCACACGCAAGTTATCAAGTGGATGTATATCACAGCCAATGAGTTGCGCTAGTGATCGAATGCGTGCTCTGCTAAAGGCTTTCTCAGACATTATCGATGGCTCAGGTTGCAGCTCCTCCAAATACTCGCAAATTGCTAGCGATTGCGTTAAGATAATATCACCCCTCTCCTCATTCTTGACAACTAGGGTTGGCACTAAGCCTTGAGGGTTTAACGCCCTGTACTCATTAGAGGCCTCTTCAGACTCAAGCAAATTAATACTTTTACTTTGATAAGCCAGCCCTTTTAAATTGAGTGTTATACGCACCCGGTAAGCAGCCGACGATCGATGATAATCGAATAAAGTGAGTGTGGCTTGTTGGTTATTAGTCATTAGTTATTTGCTGGCAATAAAGTACCAATTACCTCACCAAAACCAATGCGTGGTCGCTGGTTATCAATCGCTTCACACCAGCCTTTCATTATTATTGTATCGCCATCCTCTAAAAACGTTCGAGTCTCGCCATTATCTAGTGTAATTGGGTTTTTCCCGCCACTGGTAAGTTCAATAAGAGCACCGGCTTCGCTAATATCAGGGCCTGACTGCGTGCCACTGCCTAGCAAGTCACCCGATTGCATATTACAACCACCCACGCTGTGATGAGCAAGCATTTGTGATACCGTCCAATAAGCATGTTTAAAGTTGCTTCTCGATAATCTCTGTGGTGCATCACCATTATCGCGCATTGTTTGCGTCTCGATGAGCACTTCCAGCTCAACATCAAAACCACCTTGTGCCCTGTTGCTCTCTGACTCCAAATATGCCACAGGTTGAGGATGGCCCTCTTCACGATGCCACGGCGCTCGATAGGGCGCTAAAGCCTCTGTGGTGATAATCCAAGGGGATATGGTTGTGGCAAAGTTTTTTGATAAAAAAGGCCCTAGAGGTTGATACTCCCAAGCTTGAATGTCTCTTGCTGACCAATCGTTCAGCAGGCACAAACCAAATACATGATTATCAGACTCATCGATTGAGATCTGCGTACCAAGTTCATTACCTTTACCGACAAAAATACCCACTTCTAATTCATAATCCAGACGCTTGCTAGGACCAAGGGTTGGCACATCAGCATCGGGTACTTTAGTTTGGCCTACGGGTCTGGCAAATGTTTGACCAGAAACATCGATAGACGAGCTCCTGCCATGATAACCAATTGGCAGCCATTGGTAATTGGGTAGCAGTGGATTGTCCGGTCTAAACAATTTACCAATGTTGGTGGCATGATGAATCGAGGTGTAAAAATCGGTATAGTCGCCAATTTGTGCTGGCAGTTTATACTCAACTTCAGATTGTAAGATTAAGCAGCTTGAGATTTGCCTCTCTAGCGCACTGCCTTTTGTCAAACCATCTGATAACACCAATCTAAGCTTTGACCAAGCATCAACGCCCATTGACATAAATTTGTTTAAGCTGCTTTGACTGCAAGCTTTAAGACTTTTTTGCATTGACGTATTAAACAGCTTGCACTTCTCCAGCTGCGCAAGATCAACAATCGCGTCACCAATAGCAACGCCAGCTCGATAACTCTCTTTGCTGTCTTTGCGTTTAAACACAGCAAAAGGTAAGTTTTGAATGGGGAAGTCAGCATGGCCGTTAGCTGAGCTTAACCAGCTTTGTCGATTAACATCGTGGGTAGAGTTTAAGTTTGTATTTTGTATCATAATTTCTTTTATTATTTAGGGTTTTTTAGCATCGAAGTGGCTTTTAAGGCCTTGCCATACTTGGTGATAATCTTTTTGTCTTAAGGGACTATTAAGGGCTTTTTTGCTGACTGAGTAAGTGAGATTACTCTCAAACATAAACGCCATCGTCTTATCAAGATACTCTGGCTCTAAATCTTTATTACTGGCCTTCTCAAAAGTCTTTACATCGGGGCCGTGCAGGCTCATGGTGTTGTGCAAGCTAGCACCACCCGGTACAAAGCCCTCGGCTTTGGCATCATAGACACCTTCAATCAAGCCCATAAACTCGCTCATGATATTGCGATGAAACCATGGTGGACGGAAGGTACTCTCAGCCACCATCCAACGGGGTGGGAAGATAACAAAGTCACAATTAGCCACACCCAGTCTCGAGGAAGGTGAAGTCAGCACGCTAAAGATAGAAGGATCGCAGTGATCAAAGCTAACGCTGTTAATGGTGTTAAAGCGTGTTAAATCGTATTTATAAGGGGCGTAGTTACCATGCCATGCAACCACATTAAAAGGCGAGTGATCTAAGGTTGTTTGCCACAAATGACCACCAAACTTATTAACCAAATCAAACTCACCTAAAATATCTTCATAGTTCGCAACTGGCGTTAAAAAATCTCTAGCACTGGCCAGGCCGTTGGCGCCAATAGGCCCTAGATTAGGGAGCTCAAAAGGCGCACCGTAGTTCTCACAAACATAGCCCCTGGCAAATGTCTCTGATCCTTCCAGCTTCACCCGGAACTTTAAACCTCTAGGGATGACACAGATTTCTTTGGGGGCAAGGTCAAGCACACCCATCTCTGTGGCGATATAAAGTGTGCCTTGTTGCGGCACAATCAACATCTCACCGTCAGAATTATAGAAGTAACCACCCATATCGCTATTAGCAACATAGCTATAAATACCGACACCAACTTGCGAAGTTACAGAGCCGTTGCCACAAATAGCAAAAAGACCTTCGATAAAATCCGTTTTCTCCGATGGATCGTTTTGCGGTTCCCAGCGCATTTGGTTGGGGTTAGTCACCACGTCAGCTGCAAGCAAGGATAGATTCGGATGATCTAAAGGCACAAAGTCTGATGCAATGACACTCGGGCGAATACGATATAACCAGCTGCGTTTGTTATGTTCTCTTGGCGCGGTAAAAGCACTGCCAGAGAACTGCTCAGCGTAGAGACCGTAAGCGCATTTTTGCGGCGAGTTACGCCCAATAGGCAGAGCGCCAGCTAGGGCCTCGGTTTCGAAGTGATTGGCAAAACCACTTTGATATTTTCTATCGTCTGTTTGCAAACTCATGTTAAATCCCTTGCTAATTTGATCGGTCAATTTTAGATGACGCCGCGTTCTTTTTGATCTTGTTCAATTGAATCAAACAATGCCTGGAAATTGCCTTCGCCAAAACCTTCATTACCTTTACGCTGAATGATTTCAAAGAACAGTGGCCCAATGACGGTATCGGTAAAAATTTGTAATAACTTATCCTCTTCTCCAACCTTGTCAATTGCCTCGCCATCAATTAAGATTTGGTTCTTTCTCAAACGAGACACATCTTCACCATGATTTGGTAGGCGCATATCAATGCCATCAAAATAGGAATCTGGTGTTGACATAAAACTCATGCCATCAGCTCTAAGCGATTCAACTGTTTGATAAATATCATCACTTCCAAGTGCAATATGCTGAATACCTTCACCATTGTGAATAGCCAAATACTCCGCAATTTGACTCTTATCATCAGACGATTCATTAATAGGAATGCGAATCTTTCCACAAGGACTGGTCAACGCACGAGACTTCAAGCCTGTCAACTTACCCTTAATATCAAAATAGCGAATCTCCCTAAAATTAAATAAATCGCTGTAAAAATTAGCCCATTTATCCATATTACCACGTTCCACATTGTGCGTCAGATGATCAATATAAGTCAAACCCTGACCAACAGGATGTTGATCAACGCCCTCAATAGGAACAAAATCAATGTCATAAATATTAATGGCTTTATACCGATCCACTAAATATAAAAGCGAGCCACCAATACCCAGAATTGCGGGGATTTGCAATTCCATCGGGCCAGCGCCAGAAGGAATAATCTCAACACCTTTTTTCTTTAATTCATTAACAGCAAAGTTTGCATCTTCTACACGAAATGCCATTGCATTAGCACTAGGACCATGCGTCGAATAAAACTCGTGACCTTGACCTTTGGCTTCATTGTTAAGGATAAAGTTAATATCGCCTTGGCGATAAAGAGTGACATTTTTGCTTCTGTGTTTGGCAATTGCCACAAAACCAAGCTGAATAAACAACTCTGCCAATTGTTCGGGCTTGTTTGATGCATATTCAACAAATTCAAAGCCATCTGTTTTTAGTGGATTTTCCCAAGTTTTAATCATTGTTTTTCTCCTAATAATCTTAATAATTTGTTAATTCATTACAAAGAGAGGTTCTTCCATGCCCATCTCTTGTGCCGATTTGATCGCCAACTTTACCTCGGACAAGGTCAAGTCAAACAACTGGTCAAACGATTCGATAACATAGTAAATCGGCTGATAAATATCAATGCGATAAGGCGTCCTTAAAACCTCAAGTAAATCGAATTCCTTAATAATTGGTTTGTTGCTTAAAGCGTGCTGAAGTTCGCCAATAGAGGACACTAAACCCGCACCATAAGCGCGATTGCCGTTGGCTGTTTGGATCAAGCCAAACTCAACAGTGAACCAATATAATCTTGCCAACATGACTCTTTCCTCATTTGTTGCGCCCACCCCTGCCAAACCATAGGTATGGGTAAAGTGCGCAAACTGAGGGTCGGTTAATAACGGCGTGTGGCCAAACACTTCATGAAAAATATCAGGCTCTTGTAGGTAATCCAGCTCCTCGCGACTTCTTATAAAGCTAGCAACAGGAAATGTCTTATTAGCCAGCAAATTAAAAAAGCGATCAAAACTAATCAATGCTGGAACCGCTGTTACCGTCCAATCAGAAATTTGCTGTATTTTTTTGCTCACTTCGTCGCACTGCGGGATACGACTGCTTGGAAACGACATCTGCTCGAGTGCATTGATATAGGAGTCACATGCAGTATTCTTAAGCGCAGGCGTTTGTCGCTCAATTAAAGTCTGCCAAACCCTATGCTCTGACTCTGTGTAATGTATCTTGCCAAAGTCATCGGGCGTTTTTGCAAGGTAATTTGTCCTCTTCATGTCAATAGGTGTTATTTGTATTGTATTATTGTAATAAATAAGCAGAGAAGAGTGTATGCATATTGAGCTTATTTTCCACTATATATGCAGTTTATCTGCTCATTTTATTTATTGTATGCAGTTATTTATGCATATATCGCTAAATAGTGTATAATCGATTTCTTATGAAAACACCAGAATCTCAATTGGACGAGTTTGACATTAGACTGCTCAATGCTCTTCAGAAAAATTCACGCCTTACCAGTATCGAGCTTTCTCAAGTTGTCCATTTATCACCAACACAATGCCAAAGACGCCTAAAAAAGCTTGAAGAGTCTGGCGTTATATCCAGTTACTCTGCGATTCTTAACCGAGAAAAAGTAGGATTTGAGATTATTGCCATTATCAATGTCTCGCTGGGCAAGCACACTCATTTCCCAGGTGAAGACTTTAAAGCACTGGTTAACGCCCACCCCGAAGTACTCGAATGCTGGACAATGATTGGTGAGTACGACTTTATGCTTAAAGTTGTGGCTAAAAACCTAAATGACTTAACAAACTTTATGATGAAAGAATTATTAGACATGCCAATTGTTGCCAATATTCGCTCTAATATTCTGCTTCAGCAAATCAAGCTTACAACCGCCCTGCCGTTGTAGTTCCCTTTTCTCTAAATATATCCCTTAGCGTGTCTTGTGCGTTGCAAAGATACTCTGTATAATTGTCGTTTTTTCCAAATTCAATAGGCAGCAACGTGAATTTAATCGATCAAATTGAAAGCGAGCAACTAAGAACAGATATTCCTGAGTTTTCTCCAGGTGACACAGTTGTCGTACAAGTAAAAGTTCGCGAGGGCAGCCGTGAAAGACTTCAGGCTTTTGAAGGTGTTGTTATCGCTAAGAAAAACCGTGGAATTGGTTCAGCATTTACAGTGAGAAAAATCTCTCATGGCGAAGGCGTTGAAAGAGTTTTTCAAACACACTCTTCTTTGATTGACAGCGTGACTGTTAAACGCAGCGGTAAAGTACGTAAAGCAAAACTTTACTACTTACGCGGTCTTACTGGTAAAGCAGCTCGTATTACCGAGAAGCTTAAAAAGAAATAAGCCAAACCTTATTTTAAAAAATGCCAGTTTTTACTGGCATTTTTTTTTGCCTGACATTCATACAATAAGACCTTTTCATAAATCATTTGAAAATGTCTCACACTAAAGTAGAATAACTGCTTATGAACGAGGCATTAATCGAGCAATTTATTGATCACTACTGGCTCAGCTCTGGTGCCAGTCAAAACACCCTATCAGCTTACCGTTCCGATCTAAATATCTTCCAAAAATGGCTTGATGTAAAGGCATTCTCATCGGTTAATTCAAAATGCATACAAGATTATTTTGACGATAGGCAAAAAAAGAAAATGAGCCCTTCAACACAAGCGCGCATCCTTACCTGTATGCGACTATTCTTCCACTATCTTCACGATAATAATCTGATTGACGCCAATCCAACAACTGAGTTATCTCATCCCAAACAAGAGCAGAAATTACCGGTTTTTTTAAACATTGAGGAAGTTGAAAGGCTTTTAGATACCCCAGATAATGCCACAACATTCGGCAAACGCGATAAAGCCATGCTTGAGCTTTTGTATTCATGCGGTCTCAGGGTTTCTGAGCTCATCAACCTTAGTTATCACAATATTCATATTCGAGACGAATACATTCGCATTCATGGCAAAGGCAACAAAGAAAGAATGCTGCCAATGGGCGAGATAGCCATTGATTATTTAACAACTTATGAACAAGAAGCAAGACCTCTGCTGCTCAAAAATGGTCAGTGTGATAGTTTTTTCCTCTCCAACCGTGGCAAAGCCATGTCTCGGCAAAATTTCTTCTATATCATCAAATCTTACGCCATGCAAGCAGGTATCGATAAGCCTCTCTCACCGCATTCCTTACGCCACGCTTTTGCTACTCATCTTGTGCAAAAAGGTGCTGACCTACGTTCAGTGCAACTAATGCTTGGACACAGTGACATTTCCAGCACACAGCTCTACACTCACATTCAAAACGCACAGCTCAAAGCGCAGCATGCTAAGCATCATCCAAGAGGGTAGTTTTTTATTATTAAAAACCCCTTTCGAAAATCGAAAATTGACGAGAAAGTGAGATTCTAATAGTCTTACCCAAAATATTGGAAAAAATATAAATGAGGAAGAAAATGGCTAATAAATGGCTAAATTGTTATTTTCTATTAACATTAACCACTTAGTTCGATATTAAGGCGAGTCTTTTGTTTGCCGTTTTCATCAAAATTATTAGGATTAAGCCAAGTTTGATAAGCATTTTTGATTCTTGGCCAATCCTTATCAATAATGGCGTACCAAGCGGTATCGCGGTTGCGTCCTTTATACATCGTTGCTTGTCTAAATAACCCCTCATAAATAAAACCAAACCGCTCTGCAGCTTTTTTCGATAGCGCGTTTAGGGTATCACATTTCCATTCGTAGCGCCTGTAACCCAACTCATCAAATACACGAGCCATCATTAAATACATGGCTTCTGTCGCTATGGGCGTTTTTTGCATTTTTGGTGAAAAATGAATATGACCTACTTCGATAACACCAACAGCTGGGGTAATTCGAAGATAGCTAGCCATGCCAACAATGGCATCATTGCTTTGATTGATAACAACGTAAAAAAGTGGATCATCTCCCAAGCAGGCTTGTTCAAGCCAGTCAGTAAAACTTGCCAAATCCTCAAACGGGCCATAGGGCAAGTATGTCCAATTATGATTGTTGCTGTCTTCTGCAAAAGCCGTAAAGAGGCCTTGGGCGTGATTATTAATATCAACAGACTCTAGTCTGCAATAATGGCCTTGTATTACAGCTTTCGAGGGTAAATGACATGCTTGCCAATGATCTATGTCTAAGCCTATCGATTGGCCCAATTGATTTTTTTGGCTTTCACTTATCATAAGTTGACTCCATTAATGCGCTAGCGGTAGGTTAATAGCAGTTGCGCCATAACAAAAAACATTGGAAGAGCAATTAGGGAAACAACCGACCAAAAAATGATATAAGCCTTAGGGCTGACTTTGAATGGTTCCCCTGAAAACGGCGATTCTGACTCTGATGGCGTTTCACCCTCTCTAAGAACTTTAGGGAAAAGAAAGCGATTCTCCCAGAACTCCCAATACAAGATCAAGCCAATCATTGCCAAAATTAGGGTTGCTGACTGAGGCTTTGCAAAATACGCCTCAAAATAAAATACAAAAATTAGCACGCTACAAACCGATGACAGTATTTGTCCCGGAATGTAATAAGAAGGTCTTGTTTTATAAAGCGTCAGCGCAAAAGCGCAGCTCAGACCAATCATTACACAATATGCTATTGCCCAGAATGGCATGTCAATAAGCTAGTAGAGACCTTTGCATTAATCATTTTAAAATTTGCTGAGTGATAAAAATGAGAAAAAAATGTGTAAAAATTTGAAATTATTAGCACTAGCTATTGATAAGAAATTTTCTGCATTTTTTAGCATTTTAAGCCTCAGCCCTTCGGGATAGGGTATTTTGTTCATTTTTCTACGTTAATTTTTTTCGCAGGACAACAAGTAGAGCTTTAAAAAATATGCCTTGTAAAACTAAAAAAATACCACTATCAAATCTAAAATGATTAACGCAAAAGCCTCTAATAATTACAGTAAATTCTTGCCGTCAAAAACAACGACTTCCATGTTATCTGTATCAATGTCATCTATACAGCCAAGATTAACGCGAAAATGCCCGGGCATACGTAGAGTTTCATTAAACGGGTTAATACCACAGGTCTTGCAGAAGTAATGCTTGGCCACCTTGGTGTCAAACTGGTACAAGCTGAGAGCACCACTTTTTGCCTCAATTTCTAACTCATCAGCAGCAACGGTAAACGGCGACATAAGGATGCCTTTACGTTTGCATATTGAGCAATTACAACGTAATCCTTTATCAATCGACTCTAGTTCAAACGAAAAACTGACCGCACCACAATGGCAACTTCCTTGATATTTTTTCATCTAAATAACCCTCCATCGCCTAATCTATAGGCATTTGATAAGTAACAAAATCTATTGTGGACGAAATCTTATCATACAGTGCTCGTGCTCGATGATTATCCGCTGCCGTTATCCAGCGAATAAATGGCCAATTTCTATCATTAGCAATGGATTTCAGTTCTCTAAATAAAGCTTGCACCGCACCACTGCCACGTGCATCGGGGTGAACGTATAAATCATCTAAAAAGCCCACCATTTTGCCTCTAATTGGTGAAGGCATTTGACGGTAATGCATAATACCCACCAGTCTATCATTAGCATCTTTAACGCCAATGGCATAGAATTCAATTTTTTCATCAAATATCCATGACCAAATTGAATTCAGAATGTCTTCATTCATTGGCATTCGGTAAAAATCCGCATAGCCTTGATAGAGCGCTTGCCACGCTTTTCGATCGCTAAGTTCGAGTTTTTCAACGTTCATTGTATTATTATTCACTTCCTAAACCATTCATTAATTAGCAAATTATAATGCTACCAACTTTCTTAGAATAAAACCAATTAAATGATAACAATTAGACCGTTTGTTAAATCTGATTTTCCTTCGGTGAAAGATATTTATCAACAGGGTATCGATTCTGGCGAAGCTACCTTTCAAGAACAAGCGAAAGACTATGATGTTTGGAATGAATCTCTACTACCGAGCTGCCGTCTTGTCGCCGAGAGTAATCGTCAAATTATTGGTTGGGCAGCTCTTTCCAGTACTTCCAATCGATGTGTTTATTCTGGTATTGCTGAAGTCAGTGTGTATGTCAGCAGTAATTCGCAAGGTTTGGGTGTTGGAAATTCTTTACTAGAAGCTTTAATCAAAGCATCAGAAGAAGAAGGTATTTGGACACTACAGGCTGGCATATTTCCCGAAAATAAAGCCAGTATCCACATTCATTCAAAGAATGGCTTTAAAGTACTAGGCATCAGAGAGAAACTCGGCCAGATGAACGGCATTTGGCGAGATATCGTTTTTATGGAGCGACGCAGTAAAGTGGTTGGACTATAAATTGCTTAGAGCAAGGCTAGCGCTTATAAACCTCTCAACACTCTACATAACTTGATTAAATACGTCTTGCAAACGCTTCACCGATGCATCAACATCTGCCAGTTTATCAAGCCCAAACAAACCCAGTCTAAATGTCTGGTAATCGTCGCCCTCATCACATTGAAGCGGGACACCGGCAGCAATTTGCATACCTAAAGCGCTGAATTTAGAACCGTTCTGAATTGCCATGTCATTCGTATAGCTCACAACTACACCTGGCGCTTGAAAGCCCTTGGCGGCAACACTCTTAATGCCGTTACTTTCAAGAAATTCTCTAACTTTATCACCCAACTCTTGTTGCTTAGCTTTAGCATTATCAAAACCAAAAGCTTCAGTTTCAGTAATCGTGTCTCTGAATTTTTTGATTGCATCAGTCGGTAGTGTCGCGTGATACGCATGCCCACCATTCTCGTAGGCTTGCATAATTTGTAGCCATTTCAAAAGATCACAGGCAAAGCTTGTGCTTTTTGTCGATGGAATCAACGCATTGGCACTTTGCCCCAACATCACCATGCCAAATGCAGGAGAAGCACTCCAACCTTTTTGTGGCGCGCTAATTAAGATATCTACACCCAATTCTTTCATATCAATCCAAATGGCACCAGAGGCAACACAATCCAACACCAACATACCGCCCACCGAATGCACAGCTTCGGACAGTGCTTTGATATAATCACCTGGCAAAATAATGCCGGAAGCGGTTTCTACATGCGCAGCAAACACAAAATCTGGCTTTTCTTGCTTAATCGATTCAACCACCTCAGCAATCAATGCTGGTGCAAATGGCGCCTGAGGATCATCACTATCTCTTCTTGCCTTATGAACAATTTCCTTTGAAGGGATACTTGCCATCTCAAAAATTTGCGACCAACGGAAGCTAAACCAACCGTTACGGACAACAAGGCATTTTTTATCTGTAGCAAATTGCCTTGCAACAGCTTCCATTGCATATGTGCCGCCACCAGGCACTAGAACCACCGCTTCTGCGTTATACACAGTCTTTAGGGATTCAGAGACGTCATTCATCACCCCTTGGAATGATTGCGACATATGATTTAATGAGCGGTCTGTAAAAACGACTGAATACTCTAACAACCCATCTGGATCTACATTTGATAATAAACCTGGCATGTTTTCCTCCGTCAAATAAAGAGATTAAAGTGAACTCTCAGTAGCGCACTTAAATACAAATATTAAATGATAAACGCTCTAGCATGCTATGGTTGAAAGAATAGTAGACCAGGCATGGAAACTTGATACACCATCTTACGAAAAGCTAAATATAGAGAACTTCTAGAATTTCGTAAACAATGTCACCTTTAGGTGCTTTAACGGTCACCTCATCACCCTCTTCATTGCCTAATAACGCCTGTGCAATAGGAGAGTAGCATGAAATTTTACCCAAGGAAATATCAGCTTCGTCCTCACCAACAATCTGGTAGCTAGTCTCGTTGTCGTCAGCAAGATTCATCAGACTAATCGTGGTGCCAAAAACACAACGGCCATCTTGATTGAGTTGAGTGACATCGATAACTTGCATTCTTGAGAGCTTTGATTCGATTTCTTGAATACGCCCTTCAGCAAAAGCTTGCTCTTCTTTGGCAGCATGATACTCGGCGTTTTCTTTAAGATCACCGTGCTCTCTTGCTGTTGCAATATCATTGATAATGCGCGGACGTTCAACACCCTTAAGCCTTGAGAGCTCACTTTCTAGCGCTTTAACGCCAACCACAGTCATTGGTATTGCTTCCATTAGTATTTAGAGTGTAGGGATTGCAGCGAACGCACTACGAGCATGTCGTTTGACTTCAAACCATCAATTATTGCATAAGCCGCAGCAACCGTTGTAGTACAAGGCACTTTATGCACCAAAGCCTGACAACGAATCACAGCCGCATCTTCAAGGCCTTGGGTGTCATCAGTGGAATTAATGATTAAACCGATTTCATCATTTTTAATTAAATCCACAATATGCGGCGAGCCTTCAGACACCTTGTTTACCATTGTACATTCTAAACCAGCTTCGTTAAGTATTTCGTGATTGCGACGAGTTGAAACAATTTCAAAACCATTTCGAACCAGTTTCTCCCCCAAACTAACTAGATGACCACGGTCTAGATCTCGCAGACTAACAAACACCTTACCACCAGTGGGTAAGATCTCACCAGCCGCCAAGAAAGCCTTGTCAAAAGCCGCAGGGAAGGTATCGCCAATTCCCATAACCTCACCTGTCGAGAGCATTTCTGGCCCTAGAATTGGATCAACGCCTAAAAACTTATTAAATGGGAAAACAGACTCTTTAACTGAGTAATGTTTTGGAATAACTTCTTTTGTAAAGCCCTGCTCTTTCAAAGAAACGCCCGACATAACTCGCGCCGCAATATTGGCAAGAGGAACGCCGATTGCTTTAGAGACGAACGGTACTGTTCGCGATGCTCTTGGATTAACTTCAATGACATATATTTCACCGTCTTGATACGCAAGTTGCGCGTTCATCAAACCAATCACATTCAGCTCTTTGGCCATCGCAATCACTTGTTTACGCATTTCATCACAAACATCTTTGGGTAGCGAATAGGGTGGCAATGAGCATGCTGAGTCACCTGAATGAATACCAGCTTGTTCAATATGCTCCATGATACCGCCGATGACAACATCTGTGCCATCACTAATCACATCAATATCAACTTCAATCGCATGATCTAAGAACGAATCTAGTAACACAGGGGAATCGTTGGACACCTGTACAGCAGTGTGCATATAACGCTCAAGGCTTTCCTTGTCGAAGACAATTTGCATCGCACGCCCACCAAGAACGTAAGACGGTCTGACAACCAATGGGAAGCCGATAGCATCGGCAATGGCAATGGCTTGCTCTTGTGAACGAGCTGTACCATTATGCGGTTGTTTTAATCCTAAATTTTGAATCATTTTCTGGAAGCGTTCTCTATCTTCCGCCAAGTCGATTGCATCTGGGCTGGTGCCGATAATCGTTGCACCGCTCTTCTCGAGCGCTTCTGCTAATTTCAATGGGGTCTGACCGCCATAATGAACAATAATGCCCTCAGGTTTTTCAATGTCAATAACGGCCAACACGTCTTCTAACGTAAGTGGCTCAAAGTACAGTCGGTCAGAAATGTCATAATCGGTTGAAACAGTCTCTGGGTTGCAGTTCACCATAATGGTTTCATAGCCATCTTCTCTAAGCGCCATGGAGGCATGAACACAACAATAATCGAACTCAATACCTTGGCCAATACGGTTAGGGCCACCGCCCAAAATCATGATTTTTTTATTGTCTGTCGGTTTGGCTTCGCACTCTTGTTGATAAGTAGAATATAGATAGGCAGTTTGCGTATCGAACTCTGCAGCGCAACTGTCAACACGCTTAAACACTGGCTTAATATTAAGAATTTCTCTTCTTTGGCGAACCGTCTCCTCGCTGCAATACATCAAACTGGCAAGACGGCTATCAGAAAAACCTTTGCGCTTTAATTGGAACAAAGTATTGCGATCAACTTCAGCAACAGCCGAACCTGCAATGGCCATTTCAGACTGAATTAAATCTTCAATTTGTGCCAAAAACCAAGGATCAATTTTTGAAAGATCAAAAATTTCTTCACGCGTCATACCAAACCTAAAGGCATCAGCAACATAGAAGATTCTATCCGCACCAGCTGAGATCAGCTCACTACGAATTTTGCCTCGGGCATCATCGGCACTAAGGTCAACAATTGGATCTAAGCCTGATTTATCGGTCTCAAGGCCGCGTAGTGCTTTTTGTAAGGACTCTTGGAAAGTCGAACCTATTGCCATCACCTCGCCCACAGACTTCATTTGCGTGGTTAAACGGTCGTCCGCTTTAGGAAATTTCTCAAAAGCAAATCTTGGAATCTTGGTAACAACGTAGTCAATACTTGGCTCGAAAGATGCCGGGGTTTTGCCGCCGGTTATGTCATTCGAAAGTTCATCAAGGGTGTAACCTACAGACAGTTTCGCAGCCACTTTGGCAATAGGGAATCCGGTTGCTTTTGATGCCAATGCTGAAGAACGAGAAACCCTAGGGTTCATCTCAATAACGGTCAATCGACCATCTTCAGGATTAAGTGCGAACTGTACATTTGAACCACCGGTGTCAACACCGATTTCTCTCAACACCGCTAGTGAAGCGTTACGCATCACTTGGTATTCTTTGTCGGTCAAAGTTTGCGCTGGAGCAACTGTAATTGAATCGCCAGTGTGAATGCCCATTGGGTCAAAATTTTCAATCGAACAAATAATAATGCAATTGTCTTTATGATCCCGCACCACTTCCATCTCAAACTCTTTCCAACCCAAGATTGACTCTTCAATTAAAAGCTCATTTGTCGGTGATAAATCAAGGCCTCGTTGACAAATTTCAACAAATTGTTCTTTATTGTAGGCAATGCCACCACCGGAACCGCCCATTGTAAATGAAGGGCGAATAATCGTTGGAAAGCCAACTGTTTCTTGAATTTTTAAAGCGTCATCTAAATTATGCGCAACAGCAGCTTTGGGCATATCTAGGCCAATTTTTAGCATTGCTTTACGGAACAACTCGCGGTCTTCGGCTTTATCAATGGCTTCTTTGTTGGCGCCAATCATTTCCACATTATGCTTGGCCAATACACCATGATAGTCGAGGTCTAGTGCACAGTTAAGCGCTGTTTGCCCTCCCATTGTTGGCAATAATGCATCTGGTTTCTCTTTTTCAATGATTTTTTCAACCGTTTTCCACTCGATCGGCTCGATATAAGTCGCATCGGCCATTTTTGGGTCGGTCATGATTGTGGCTGGATTTGAATTGACCAAAATCACACGATAACCCTCTTCACGAAGCGCTTTACATGCCTGAGCACCTGAATAGTCAAATTCACAAGCCTGGCCAATTACAATAGGGCCTGCGCCGATGATTAAAATACTTTTTATGTCTTGTCTTTTAGGCATAGTTCTTTATCAAAAATATTACTTTTAGTCTACTAAAACTTGGGTTTTACTACTCTGACATTTGATCAATAAATTGGTCAAAAAGGCCACTCACATCATGCGGTCCAGGCGAAGCCTCAGGATGGCCTTGAAAGCTAAAAGCCGACTTACCTTTAACGCTAACACCTTGAATGGTTTGGTCAAATAAAGATCGATGAGTTACTTCTAAATGCGCAGGAAAATCAACTTCTGACACTGCAAAACCATGATTTTGTGAAGTAATCATTACTTGTCCTGTGGCCAAATCTTGCACCGGATGGTTGGCACCATGGTGGCCAAATTTCATTTTTTCAGTCTTTGCACCACTGGCAAGTGAAAGTAATTGGTGACCCAGACAAATACCAAAAATAGGCAGGTCTTTGTTGAGTAGCGTTTTAATGCTTTCAATGGCGTAATCACAAGGCTCAGGATCACCGGGGCCGTTGGAAAGAAAGACACCATCAGGCTCGATTTGAAGAATGTCTTCAGCGCTCGCCTGCGCATTAAATACAGTCAGCTCACAACCACGATCAACCAACATTCTTAAAATGTTTTTCTTAACACCGTAATCATAAACGGCCACTTTAAATTTTGCCTTAGTCTTGATAAAGTCAGTCGTTTCTAAATCATAACTACCCTGATTAAAGGCGTATGATTCGGAGGTTGAAACCACTTTTGCCAAATCCATATTTTTCAGTCCAGCAAAGCTTTGTGCTTTGGTAATCGCCTCTTTTTTATCAATATTTTCACCCGCAACAATACAGCCTTTGAGTGCACCATTGACACGCAAATGGCGTGTTAATGCACGCGTATCGATATCTGAAATAGCAACAATATTATTTGCAACCAAGTACTCATCAAGGCTCATCTGCGAACGCCAATTGCTCAGAGCTAATGGCAGATCACGAATAATAAGGCCAGCCACATAAATAGCATCGGACTCTTCATCGGCTTTATTGATGCCAGTATTGCCAATATGAGGATAAGTGAGCGCAACGATTTGTTGCGAATAAGAAGGGTCGGTGAGGATTTCCTGATAACCAGTCATGGCAGTGTTAAACACCACCTCTCCAACTGTATTGCCATTAGAACCAATTGACTGGCCCCAATAAAGTTGGCCATCTTCAAGTGCTAATAAGGCGGGTTGGGGCAAAATAAATCTCCAAGGAAAATCACACAAAAAACTTCGCAAATTTTACCATGCGATGGTTTTTTATTTAAGATCAATTTTGCAATCCGCTGTTATAATATTTGCATAAATTACTACAGAGAATGATTGTGAATTTACTCGTCAACGGAGAGACTCTAGAGCTGCCAGATAATGCCAATATTGCAGATTTAATTAAGCATTTAGGCTGTCAAGATCAGAGAATTGCACTTGAAGTCAACGAGACGATTATCCCTAAATCCAAACATCAAGAATTTCTATTGAGTAGTAGCGATAAAGTCGAAATTATTAACGCCGTTGGCGGTGGATAGCCAGTCTATCAACCACAAACTTCCAACACATTAGGAAATTCTTGCTAGCTTGAGGCGTAAGTGTTATTTTTCTGCTGGGATTTTAGTTAATTCTAAATGACCAAAGAAAAATATACGACAACAAAAAGATTGCAAGAATTTAGACAAACCACTCTTTGGGGATCTCACTAAACGGCTCCACCCTAAACTGCTGTTGAACGCCCGACTCCAATCGCACCTCTATATCAACCGAATGCTCGTCTCTACCTTGAGAATAACGTGCAATAACTCTTGCTGCTGTTTTTAAGTCCTCTTGATTAGGTTTACCATCAATCAACGCCAATGGGCCATTACAACTTGTTGGATAAAGGTTTGTATATTGATTACGATAGCCTTCCATAAATTTAACCTCGCCTTCTTCTCTGGCTACAATTAGCTTGAAACGCTTACTTGGACGGATATGTCTGCCAACCTTTAGCATCATCAAATCGTCCAGTTGATACTCACGAGAACCCCTAGCCTCCCACATATCAACCAATTTATCCGAGTATTTCTTGTCTGTTAGGAAGCAACAGCCGCCTGCCGGTGTTGCGTAATCATCAAAACCGTATTCTTTGGCCAAGGCCATTTGCGGCTTTCTATTGCGGCCCGAAAAATCTAGCAACTGCTCACGATCAACCCAACCTTCAAGCTCAGGCTTTGTTGGCGGCAAATGCTTTGCGCACAGTGGACGCAATAACAAATCATTAGCGCCAGACTCTTGTTGCACGATAGGCATGGTTTCTTTACGCTGTGACATGGGCCTTTGACCCATCACTTCACCAGTAATGATGAAATCAAAATCGTTCTCAAGCATCCACTCTTTGGCTTTTCTCACCATAAAGCCTTTGCAATCAAGGCATGGATTCATGTTTTTACCGTAACCGTGCTTCGGGTTTAATAGTACATCTCTATATTCTTCAATGACATCAATAATATGCAGTTTTATGCCTAGTTGCTCAGCAACCCACAGGGCATTATTGCGCTTTGGCTTGTCTTTTTTCTGTTTGCGAATCGCATGGGTGTGGCCCTCAACGCAAAATCCCGTAAAAAAGTTAATGCCTTCAACATGAATGCCTTGGTCGATCATCAACTTGGTGCTTAGGAGCGAGTCTAAGCCTCCTGAGATTAGTGAAACTGCTTTAATAGGTTTTGTTGTTGTTTGCGTCATAATAAAATCTTAATTGTTGTGTTGAGGCGCTTAAGCCCTATTGTTATTTCTTGTGCCAGAAACTCGGCACCATTCGTCTTTCTGCTGTACCTCAAGACATTCGAAATGCCCTTTGTACGCCTCTAATATCATCTCTAATTGCTCATACAAAATACCGGAAAGAACAATACTGCCACCCTCTTTGACAAGGTCGGAAAAGGTTGATTCTAGCTCTACCAAAGGATTCGCTAGAATATTAGCAATCAATAAATCACACCTTTCAAGCACTACATTGTCGTCAGTGTGATGGATGGTAATAATACTCTCGCATTGGTTGTTGGCAACATTGTCTTTTGTTGCCAATACTGCCTGAGGGTCATTATCAATGGCGACAACACTGCTCGCGCCTAATTTTACCGCTGCAATTGCCAGAATACCTGTACCAGAACCATAATCAATTATCGTCAGGCCTTTTGGTGGATTATTATCCAAATACTGCAAACACAAATCCGTTGTTTGGTGCTTGCCAGTACCAAAAGCCAGACCAGGATCCATGTCAATCACAATAGCATCATTAGGCAGCTCAGCTTGAGCCTCCCATGACGGGCAAATCCAAATTCGATCGCCAAATTGCATTGCATGAAAGTCTTTCTTGCATTCATCTTCCCACACACGGTCTGCCAACACCTCAAAATTCAATATCTTAGTATTGCACAAATCCAATAAAGTCTTGCTGACGTGGTTTTGATCAACATCCATGTCAAACAAAGCATTGATGGTGACATGCTGCCATAATGGCATTTCACCCACTGGCGGCTCATAAATAGCGTCATCGTGTGTGTCTAAATAAGTAATCGAAAGCGAGTCCAGACCCATTAACACCTCAGAAACTAAATCTGAGTTCGCTTGATCCGTTTGTAGTGATAACTGCATCCAATCCATAGGCGAAATATTATACCCGTTGATATTATTCAATAAAAAACAAGTAGTTTATTCAGTCAAACAATCGCAATGTATTTGCAATCGCCAATTGTAATAGGAATTTATGCTCCTACAAGACGAAGAAATCCCTGTGACTCCTATTGCGGAATGATTTTTTATTAGATTAAGGCGTAAAGAATTTGAAATGTCAGGAGCTTACAAACTGTAAATGACTGATTTAGCCGTCTTTTAAATAAGCAGCAATCTAAGTGTGCCTGTACACCACTCATTGCGATGCAATTATTGACCACATCAAGACGTAAGGAGTTCGAAAAATAGGAGTTTATAACCTATAAATGACTAGTTTGAGAATTTCGACAACAACGATGTGGTTAACTCAGTGCGCGCAATCCTAAAGAAGACTCTCTACCGAAGCGAGAGCCTCAGCTAACCCACTAGGATCTGAACCACCGCCTTGTGCCATATCCGCTCGCCCTCCGCCTTTGCCACCTAACTGTGTCGCCACATGATTCAGGATTTTTCCAGCTTGGTATTTATCGGTTAGATCCTTGGTTACGCCAGCGACTAAAGCCACTTTGTCATCAGCTACAACCGCTAGAACAATCACTGCTGAGCCGAGCTTATCCTTTAGCTTGTCGACCAAATCACGCAAATCTTTGGCACCAACCCCTGTAACTTCGGTAGCAAGTAATTTAACACCATTAACCTCTTGCGTTTGGTCAGTTAATTCGTCACCTTGAGAACTAGCCAATTGCTTTTGGAATGTTGCAATTTGTTTTTCAAGCGATTTTTGATTTTTGATCAGTTGCGCTACTTTATCCACAGCTTGAGCACTGTTTGATTTGGTTAATTGTGCAATTTGATTAAGGCTGGATTCTGCTTGTTTGTCTAGCTGATAAGCATCAAATCCTGTGACCGCTTCAATACGACGAATACCTGCTGCAATACCGCTTTCTGATAGAATCTTAAAACGACCAATATTACCTAAGCGCTCAACATGGGTGCCGCCACAAAGCTCGACCGAGAAGTTATCATCGCCCATTGATAATACGCGAACGCTATCACCGTATTTTTCACCAAAGAGTGCCATTGCGCCTTTTTTCTTGGCAGTTTCAATGTCGGTTTCTTCGGTCTCAACCTCGCTATTCCCAAGAATTTGGGTATTAACAATTGCCTCAACTTTATTGAGGTCTTGCGGGGTAATGACTTCATCGTGAGAAAAGTCAAAGCGTAATTTATCCGATTCCACCAATGAGCCTTTTTGTTGCACGCCGTCGCCCAAGACTTGTCTTAGCGCCTCGTGCATGAGGTGCGTTGCCGAGTGGTTGTTCATGATTTTCTTACGTCGCTCAACGTCCACTTTAGCTTGTACAGTATCGCCCACATTCATTGTGCCGCTGGTTAAAGCGCCATAATGCTCAAAAGCACTGGAAGCTTGTTTTTGGGTATCGGTCACTCGGAATTCAGCGCTGTTTGTAATAAGCATGCCACTGTCGCCCACTTGTCCACCCGATTCGCCGTAAAAACTACTTTGATTCAAGATAACAATGGCTTCATCACCCTCAACAATTGAATCAACCTTAGCGCCGTCTTTAATAATAGCGGCAATATTGGCAGTGTTCTCATAGAGTGCATAACCAACAAATTCTGTCGCTTCTTCAATTGCAACCGATGTAGCCTTGGCGTCAAAATCACCGGCTTGGCGAGCGCGATTTTTCTGCACATCCATCGCCTTATCAAAGCCAGTCATATCAATAGTTAAGCCACGCTCTCTGGCAACGTCAGCGGTCAAGTCAACCGGGAAACCATAAGTGTCATACAGCTTAAAGGCTGTTTCGCCGTCAATTTCTGTGCCTTTTAATTCGCTAATTGCCGCTTCCAAAATGCCCATTCCAAGGTCAAGCGTCTGAATAAATCGCGCCTCTTCCTTCTTTAACGCCTTTTCAACATTGGCCAGATTTTCAGCCATTTCAGGGCAGGCAATTCTGTACTGGCTGGCCAAAACCTTCGCCAATTTATAAAAGAACACATCTGAAATGCCTAGCGTGTGTCCATGACGGATTGCACGACGAATAATTCTTCTGAGAACATAGCCCCTGCCCTCATTTGCAGGCAGAATACCGTCAACAATCATAAAAGCGGTTGAACGTATATGATCGGCAATCACTCTGACCGAAGCGTTATCATCGGTGATGTTGTTTTCTTTTGGCGTTAAAGCGACAATTTCAGCGGTAATTTCCTTGAAACTGTCAATGTCGTAATTATTGTTCTCGTGCTGCAATACGGCTGCCAAGCGCTCCAAGCCCATACCAGTGTCAATGCCTGGTGCCTCAAGTGGCACAAGCGTGCCGTCTTGCTGACGGTCAAACTGCATAAAGACTAAATTCCAAATTTCGATAAAGCGATCACCGTCTTCTTCAGGCGTACCAGGAGGGCCGCCTTGGATATGATCACCATGATCATAAAAGATTTCACTGCAAGGGCCGCAAGGGCCGGTGTCACCCATTTGCCAGAAGTTATCCTTGGCGCCGCAACGAGAAATACGATCGGCAGGAAAGCCAATTTCATTAACCCAAATATCAACAGCCTCATCATCATCTTCAAAGACGCTTACCCAAAGCTTTTCTTTAGGTAGTTTTAGCTCTTCGGTTAAAAACTCCCAGGCAAAACCAATGGCCTCACTTTTGAAATAATCGCCAAAACTGAAATTACCCAGCATTTCAAAAAATGTGTGGTGGCGTGCAGTATAGCCAACATTTTCTAAGTCGTTGTGTTTGCCACCTGCTCTGACACACCGCTGGCAAGAAACCGCACGCTTATCGTCTCTTTTGACTGCGCCAATAAATACATCCTTAAACGGTACCATACCGGAATTGACAAAAAGTAATGTTTTGTCATTGTGGGGCACCAATGAAGCACTGGGCTCAATAGTGTGGCCGTTGCTTTCAAAATAACTAAGGAATTTTTGTCGAATTTCGGCGGCTTTCATGTTGCTAGTAAATTAACGAAAGTGGCTAATTATACGCACAGGCTCTCTACAGCGCAAAGAACTCCTGCAGGCAATTACACAATTTAGCGTGTACATTTGACTCTAGGGAGCCTAATTTTTTAACAAAGCTGAGTTTATCAATAACTCGCATTTGATCAAGCATGACATAGCCCTTCGAATTATCAAAATTACACTCAATTCGGCTGGGTAATTTTTCGGACTCGGTTGTCATTGGTGCGACAATTCTATTGGGAAGCGTATTCAGCTCATCGGGCGAGATAATTGCACAAAGTCCTAAATTCTCAACAATGCGACCTTTTTCGGGACTTTTTAAAACAAGCCAAACGTCAAATCGATTCAAACTTTCGCCTACCATTTCCATACTGATGAAGCCTCCTTTGAGCTCTGTGAATTGCTCCAAGCCGCTCTTGGCTTTTTCTCGGCTGTAATTAATAGTCCGTCGCCGAGAACAACAAATTCAAGCTCTTTGCCGTCAAGTTGAGCAAGCTCAACGATGGGTTTGGGAATGCGAATACCTTGAGAGTTACCTATTTTGATGATTTGTGCCATTGAAAGTAATTATATTGTAATTACTTAACGAAAGCAAGTTCGTCTTTAATTGAGAAACTCAACACTGCCTGCGCCGAGTCTTGCAACTTCTGCGTGCTCGCCCGAGAGGTCAATCACAGTTGTCGGTTCCGGTGGGCAGTGCCCAGCATCAATCACAATTTCAACAGAATTTCCAACACTGTCTTCAACATCCCATGCATTATAGAATTCGGTATCTCCGAGAATCAGTGAAACGCTCATCAATGGCTCATTCAGTCCATCTAAGATAGCCTGCACCACCTTATGGTGGGAGATTCTCAGACCAATGGTTTTTCTTTTTGAGTGTAGAAGCCTATTGGGTACACCTCTTGTACCCTCAAGAATGAAGGTATAAGCACCAGGCAATATCTTCTTCATCAAACGAAAAGAAGTATTATCCAACTTTGCATATTCGCCAACATGAGATAAGTCACGTATCATCAAAGTGAAGTGATGATGTTTATCCAATTTTCTGATTCGCCTGATTTGCTCTAAGCCATTCTTATTACCCACGGCACAACCTAAGGCGTAGCCCGAATCCGTTGGATAGGCAATGACGCCACCAGAGTGGAGTATTTCAATAACCTGCTTAACGTAGCGTTCTTGGGGGTTTTCCGGATGAATGCTGATTAATATTGACATATTAGGAGGTCTTTGACATAAATCATTTTAAAATTTGCTGGGTGATAAAAAAGAATAAAAAATGTGTAAAAATTTGAAATTAATAGCATTAGCTATTGATGAGAATT
>CAJXHL010000011.1 GCA_913054335.1 uncultured Gammaproteobacteria bacterium
CAAGTTTAAACGCGCCCATAGATGAGACGAATTACGGCGTATTTAGAATGTAGATGATGTATATGGATAACTTATGAGTGATGACATTGTAATACTTGATATTGACAGCGGGGTGGCGAGTATCACCCTTAATCGTGGTGCTGTGCACAATGCCTTTGATGAAGTGATGATTGCACGACTCAGCGAGGTGTTTGATGAACTCTCTGAGCGTCATGACGTTATTGCGGTGGTCCTGCGGGGCGCGGGCAAGAGTTTTTCTGCCGGCGCAGATTTGAACTGGATGAGGCGCGCAGCGACTTTTAGCTTAGAACAGAATAAAGCCGACGCACTCGGCTTGGCGAGCATGTTAGATAAGCTCAACCGATTACCAAAACTAACGATTGCTTGTGTACAGGGTGCAGCCATGGGCGGCGGCATAGGATTGGTGAGCTGTTGTGATATTGTTATTGCCGATAATACGGCGAAATTTGCCTTATCGGAAGTAAAGTTAGGACTCATACCGGCGACGATTTCGCCTTATGTTTTAGCGGCAATTGGTGCACGTCAAGCGCGTCGATATTTCCAAACTGGCGAGCGCTTCGGCGTTGAGCAGGCACACCAAATTGGGCTGGTGCATATTGTTGCCGAACATCAAGAGGATATGTCAGCGCAACTCCAACATATTTTAAAAGAAGCACAGGCAAATGGCCCTATGGCCATGGCGAGTGCCAAGGAGCTTTGTCTCGATTTTGCTGGAAAAGCCATCAACGTCGAACTGATCAATGAAAGCGCGAGTCGTATTGCCGCCACACGCGCTGGTGAAGAAGCGAAAGAAGGCTTGTCGGCTTTCTTGGAAAAACGAAAAGCTGAGTTTTGAGCTTGAGATACGTAGTGGGGGCGTGCATATTTTATGTTTAAAAAAATACTGATAGCCAATCGCGGCGAAATTGCTTGTCGTGTTATAAAAACAGCGCGAAAAATGGGCGTTAAATGTGTTGCGGTTTATTCTACAGCCGATAGGCGAGCGCTACATGTGCGTCTAGCAGATGAGTCTGTTTGTATTGGCGAAGCGAAGTCCAGCGAGTCGTATCTTAGGGGCGATGTCATTATTAAAGCTGCGCTGACTTGTGGTGCAGAGGCCATCCATCCGGGGTACGGGTTTTTATCCGAAAACGCTGAATTTGAGCGTGCATGCGCCGCCGCCGGACTGGTATTTATTGGACCTTCTGCGGATTCTATCTCCGCAATGGGGCTAAAAGATTGCGCCAAAGATATTATGAGAAAAGCCGGTGTGCCGGTGGTGCCAGGGTATCAGGGCGAACAACAGGACGATAACTTTCTTGCTGAAAAGGCACAAGAGATAGGCTATCCAGTTTTGATTAAGGCGGTTGCTGGCGGTGGCGGCAAGGGTATGCGCTTGGTTGAGCATGCGTCTGATTTTATTGAGTCTTTAGCAACATGTCGACGTGAATCAAGCGCTGCCTTTGCTAATGACCACCTCTTAATCGAGAAATATCTCATCCAGCCACGCCATATCGAGGTTCAGATTTTTGGCGATAGGCAAGGAAACGTGCTACATCTATTTGAGCGTGATTGTTCTTTACAAAGGCGTCATCAAAAAGTAGTGGAAGAGGCACCTGCACCAAATATATCAGATGATTTTCGAAATGCTATATGCGGCGCAGCTGTGCGAGCCGCTCAAGCTATTGACTATTACGGTGCGGGAACGGTTGAATTCATCGTTCAGGGTGATACTTTTTATTTTATGGAAATGAACACTCGTTTGCAGGTCGAGCATCCGGTGACAGAAATGATTACTGGACAAGATTTAGTGGAATGGCAGTTGCGTGTTGCCTGCGGAGAGGCGTTGCCTCTGGCTCAAGACGATATTAGTATTAATGGCCATGCTTTTGAATCGAGGCTTTATGCCGAAGATCCGGCAAGAGACTTTATGCCACAAACCGGTCGTGTTCATCATTTCTCTTATCCTCAGCAGAGTCAATACATGCGTGTTGATACAGGCATTGAAGCGGGCGATTCGGTGAGCGTTCATTACGATCCAATGGTGGCTAAGTTGGCGTCATGGGGTGAAGATCGCACTAGCGCAGCGCTAAACATGGCTGAATTGTTGCGTTGTACCTACATGAGCGGTTTGCCAAGTAACCAAGAATTTGTAGCGAGTGTATTTGACCACAATGTATTTTTAGACGCCGTCATTGATACCGGTTTTATTGCGCGCTACGAGCAAGACTTAATACCAGAAACCTACGCTAAGGCAGCCGAAACTGAAATAGCTTTGGCCGCTCTGTTTTATCTGTTGGGATTGGGCATTCAATCTTCAGCAGTTAACCCATGGAATGCCCACGATAACTGGCGAATGGGCGCTAGTGCTCTGCTACGCAATTTGAGTCTGGTGAATAAAGGCGAAGTCATTGCTGTAATGGCCACATGTCATGGCGAATCTCTAGAGGTGGAAGGTATTGGTCAGGTCAAACTATTGTCTTATCACGATGGCGTGCTCAAAGCCTTGATTGATGACGTTGAAGTGAGCGCTGTGGTTCTATCTTACAAGCAAGGCATCACTGTTTTCTCTAATGGCCGCGTTGTTGATTTACACGTGTTTACACCCGAGCTTGATGGCGACACGCTTGATGCAAACGGTGGGCGCATTGTTGCACCCATGCCGGGTTCGATTGTGCAGGTGATGGTAGAGGTGGAATCTGTTGTTGGCAAAGGACAGCCGTTACTTGTGATGGACAGTATGAAGGTTGAAACAACCATTCCAGCGAATTTCGATGGTGTGGTCAAAGGTGTGTATATTGCCCCAGGTGATCAAGTCCAAGAAGGCACTTTATTGATTGAGATCGCACAAGAAGAAGGTGAGAATGATGCTGCCTAAATACGCACAAATCTATGAAGTGGGGCCGCGTGATGGTTTACAAAATGAATCGCAATACATAGCCACTTCAGTAAAAATTGAATTGATAGAGCGACTGGCAAATGCGGGTTTTACTCACGTTGAAGCGACCAGTTTTGTCTCTCCTAAAGCAGTACCACAAATGGCTGATCACGCTGAGGTAATGGCGGGTATCAAGCGCAAAAAAGGCGTTGTTTATCCAGTGCTGGTGCCCAATGTTCGCGGCATGGAGGCGGCCCTTAAGGCAAAAGCTCAAACAGTGGCTGTTTTTGCCGCCGCCTCTGAAGGCTTCTCTTTGAAAAATATTAATTGTTCAATTAAGGAGAGTTTTGTCCGTTTTGCCCCCATCATACAGATGGCACAAAAGACGAACATACCCGTACGTGGCTATGTCTCGTGTGTTGTGGGTTGTCCTTATGAAGGTGATATCGCACCCAGCGCAGTTGCTAAGGTGGCGAGCGAATTATTTAAGGCAGGTTGTTACGAAATATCATTGGGCGACACGATTGGTGTTGGCACCCCTGAGCAGGTGCGCAGCATGCTAGAAGCGGTAATGAAGGTTGTACCAGCAGAGCGTTTGGCCTTGCATTTTCATGACACTCATGGCCGCGCTCTAGACAACATTCGCCTGGGCCTTGAAATGGGTATACAGGTGATAGACGCCTCTGTTGCTGGTTTGGGCGGCTGCCCCTATGCGCCAGGAGCCAGTGGCAATGTCGCCAGCGAAGCCGTGCTCAGCATGCTGCACGAACTTGGCATTGAAACCGGTATCGATTTGGCTGATGTAACTGATACTGCTCGGTTTATTTCCTCACACTTGGGTCGCTTGCCTAGTGCTTAAACGACTTACTCTTAACAAATATAAGGTTGTACTATTATGATTTCTTATCCGATATTAAAATTTAGCCATCCAGCAGAGATTGAAATGCTACGTGATGGCGTCTTCAAATTTGCACAAGAAGAAATAGCGCCACGTGCTGCGCAAATAGATAAAGACAATGAATTTCCACAAGATTTGTGGCCCAAGATGGGTGACATGGGCCTACTGGGCATCACCGTGTCGGAACAATATGGCGGCGCAGGAATGGGCTACTTGGCACATGTTGTCGCAATGGAGGAGTTGTCTCGAGCATCGGCTTCAGTGGCTTTAAGCTATGGTGCACATTCAAATTTGTGCGTGAATCAAATATTCCGCAATGGCACGGATGCTCAGCGCGAACGCTACTTGCCTAAATTGATTAGTGGTGAGCACGTTGGCGCGCTCGCTATGAGTGAAACAGGTGCTGGATCTGATGTTGTCAATATGCGTTTGCGCGCCGACAAGAAAGGCGATGTGTATGTTTTGAATGGCAGCAAAATGTGGATTACCAATGGCCCTGAAGCCTCTACTTTGGTGGTTTATGCAAAGACAGATATGGCGGCAGGCGCAAAAGGTATTACTGCGTTTATTATTGAGAAAACGATGGCGGGCTTTTCAACTGCGCAGAAGCTCGATAAACTCGGCATGCGCGGCTCCAATACCTGTGAGCTGGTATTTGAGAATTGCGAAGTGCCAGCAGAAAATATATTGGGACAAGAAGGCGCAGGTGTTAGGGTGTTGATGAGCGGTCTCGACTATGAGCGCTTGGTTTTGTCCGGTGGACCGCTTGGTATCATGCAGGCTTGTATGGATGTTGTTGTGCCCTACATTCATGAGCGCGAACAATTCGGCCAAGCCATTGGCCATTTCGAATTAATTCAAGGCAAGATTGCGGATATGTACACCACACTTTCGTCGCAACGCGCCTACGTATATGCGGTGGCACAAGCCTGCGATCGAGGTGAAACAGCACGCAAGGATGCAGCCGGATGTATTTTAATGAGCGCAGAAGCTGCGACTCAAATGGCTTTGCAGGCAATCCAAACCTTAGGCGGGAACGGCTATACCAATGAATTTCCTGCTGGTCGTCTATTAAGAGACGCCAAGCTTTACGAAATAGGCGCAGGCACGTCTGAAATACGCAGAATGCTAATCGGCCGCGAATTATTTGAAGAAACAAAATGACACAACAACCCAAGCCTTTGCAACATAAGGATATAGCGCTTAGCGACAAGTATGAGTTGGACGATGGAATTGCTTTCATGTCAGGGCTGCAAGCGTTAGTGAGAATTCCGATTGTTCAGCGTCGTAGAGATAAGGCAGCCGGCCTCAAAACAGCGGGATTTATTTCTGGCTATCGAGGCTCGCCTTTAGGCGGTTATGACGCCGAATTAACGCGCGCGAATAAATATCTAGAAGATTTAGACATTAAGTTTCATCCGGGCTTGAACGAGGATTTAGCGGCAACATCGATCTGGGGCACACAGCAGGTTAATTTGATGCCTGGTGGATCTGATTATGACGGTGTGTTTGGTATTTGGTATGGAAAAGCACCCGGCGTTGATCGCTCGATTGATGCTATGCGCCATGCTAGTGCTCACGGTACAGCGCCACATGGCGGCGTGCTTGCGATTGTTGGCGATGACCATGGATGCCAATCTTCGACATTACCATGTCAGAGTGACCATGTTCTTGCATCGATGATTATTCCGGTCTTGTATCCGTCCAGTATTAATGAGTTTGTTGAATACGGCTTGCTCGGTATCGAGATGTCGCGCTACGCAGGTTGTTGGACTGCACTTAAGGTGACCAGCGAAACCGTAGAAACAACAGGCACTGTGGACTTATCCATAGAAAAACAAGAAATCTTGCAGCCAAACGCCGACGAATTTAGCATGCCAGAGGGCGGTGTTCACATACGCCTTAATGACGTTCCACGTGAAATTGATGATCGATTGCAAAACTATAAGGCCTTTGCTTGTCACGCCTTTTGTCGTAAGAACAAAATTGATAAAACAGTCATGGACAGCCCGAATCCGCGCTTTGGTATTATTACCTCGGGTAAATCTTATGGCGATGTTATGCAAGCACTGGTTGAGCTTGGAATTACTGAAGAGGTTGCTGCGAAAATAGGCTTGCGGGTTTACAAGGTTGGCATGGTGTGGCCGTTAGAGCCGCAAGGCGTGCAAAACTTTGTTCAGGGCTTGGAAGAAATTTTGATTGTTGAAGAAAAGCGTGAGATGATTGAATATCAACTCAAGCAACAAATCTTTAACTGGCCTTCAGAGACGCGCCCTGTTGTTGTTGGTAAATACGATGAAAATAGTGAGATATTGCTACCACTGGAAAATGATCAGTCTGTCGGGCTTGTTGCCCACGTGATTGCAAAACGTCTTGGACACTTCTATCACAACGAACAGGTTGAGGCGCGTTTACAGTTCTTTGAAAGTAGGGAAGCGACAATGGCTAGCTACGTTCCACCGATGCTGCGCAGACCATTTTATTGTGCAGGCTGTCCGCATAATACATCCACCAAGGTGCCTGAAGGTAGTTTTGCTCTGGCTGGTATTGGTTGTCATTTTATGGTGCAGTGGATGGATCGTAATACGGCTTTGCCGACACATATGGGCGGCGAAGGCATCCCATGGGTTGGCTCTTCTGCCTTTACAAAGCAAAAACATATTTTTACCAATTTAGGTGACGGCACTTATTTCCACTCAGGCTCGCTTGCGATCCGCGCAGCGGTTGCGTCTAAAGTCGATATCACTTATAAAATCCTCTACAATGACGCCGTCGCAATGACCGGCGGCCAGAGCGTGGATGGTGATTTACCCGTTCATCGAGTGGCTCAACAAGTCGTTTCGGAAGGTGTCACTAAGGTGTGGATACTCACTGAAACTCTGGAGAATTACAAAGATCGCAGCCTCTTTCCGAGCGAGGTTGAAATATTGAGCCGTGATTACCTCGATAAGGTCGCTAAACAATGTCAAGAGACAAAGGGTACGACGGTTATTATTTACGATCAAACTTGTGCGGCAGAAAAACGTCGCCGCCGTAAACGTGGCACATTTCCTGACCCGGCGAAACGCGTTATGATTAATCAGGCGGTGTGCGAGGGCTGTGGCGATTGTTCTGATCAGTCCAATTGTGTTGCTGTGCAACCGGTAGAGACTGAATACGGCCGTAAACGCAAGATTAATCAATCGGCGTGTAATAAAGATTTTAGTTGCTTAAAAGGTTTTTGTCCGTCTTTTGTAACGATTGAGGGTGGCGAGCTTCGCAAAACTAAAGCGGGCAATAGTTTTGATGATGTGTTGGCTAATATTCCTCAGCCGAAGTTGATGAAAATAGATAAAGCCTACAATATTATGGTCACAGGTATTGGCGGCACGGGCGTCACAACGATTGGTGCCTTGCTGGGCATTGCTGCACATATGGAAGGGAAATTTTGTCGTAATCTTGATGCTGCAGGCCTTGCGCAAAAAGGTGGCGAAGTTCTCAGCCATGTGCGTATTAGCCCGGTGCGTGACGATTTACGTACAGGCCATATTATCGCCGGCGGTGCTGATTTGCTGTTGGCTTGTGACATGGTTTCAGCGGTCGGCAAGACGTCTTACGAAGCTCTCCATGCCGAGCGCACTAGGGCAGTTATCAACACAGAAAATACACCCGTTGCTGATTTTGTTATTAATAACGAGATTAACCTTAGTCACGAGGAAGTGAACAGCGTTCTGATGGAGGCAACTCAAGCCGACTCACAGTATTTCGTTTCTGCTACATCGCTTGCATTGACCCTGCTTGGAGACGAGATCGCAACCAATGTACTGATGCTTGGTTTTGCTTGGCAAAAAGGCTTGATACCGGTTGGTCTTGAGGCGATTGAGCGCGCAATTACCTTGAATGGCGTTGCCATTGAGATGAATCTGCAGGCTTTTGCATATGGTCGTTTGGCAGTACATGACCCTAAAAAACTCGCAGAGTTGATGCGTTCGATTTTGGGTGATGACACCCCTGAGACGAATGAGACTGTCGATGGGCTTGACCGGATAATAGCAAAGCGTGTGAGCTACTTAGAAGATTATCAAAATACGGCCTATGCCCAGCGCTATCAACATTTGCTTGATCGTGTTATTAAGGTTGAGAATGAAACAATGAGCGCAGCGGAGAGTCTAAGTAAAGTGGCTGCCCAAAGTTATCATAAGGTTTTGGCCTATAAGGACGAATACGAGGTTGCGAGACTTTATAGTAATGGCGCATTTATCAAAGAGCTGAAGGCACAATTCTCTGGCAACTACAAGATAAAATTCCATATGGCGCCGCCAATCTTATCTGGCAATGATCTTGCAACAGGACGCCCTAAAAAACGCACTTTCGGGCCTTGGATGCTTAGCGCTTTGTCTTTATTGGCGCGTTTTAAAACCCTGCGAGGTACAGCGTTTGATATATTTGGCTATCACCATGACCGTCGAGAGGAGCGAGCACTCATTAAGAGCTTTGAAGCTGATGTCGAGTTCGTCGTTCAGAGGCTTACAACGGACAATTATGAATTATGCGTGGAGTTGTTATCCTTACCGCTTGCGATTAAAGGCTATGGTCCTGTTAAGGCCGCCAACATAGAAAAATCAAAAGCCAGTCATAACACGTTAATGGCGCAATTATCGCTCTAGAATTTATCAATAACCGCGCAAGTGAGTTCGCATGTGGCGATTAATTTTCCTTTGTCGCTGTGAACAAGAATGCGCCACACATGTTTTTGGCGCCCGATGTGAATGGCAGTGCACGTCGCTTCAACATGACCACTTATAACTGAGCGCAGGTGGTTAGCACTTATCACCGATCCGACCGCGTATTTTTGCTTTAAATTGACACTCATCAGCGAGGCAATGCTACCAATGGTCTCGGCCAGAACACAGGTCGCACCACCATGTAGCATGCCGAAAGGTTGACAAGTACGCTTGTCGACCGGCATACGAGCTTTTAAATAATCCTTGCCAACCTCAATAAACTCTATGCCCAATTGATCCGACATACTTTCATTGCTAATCAGGCTTTTGACCTCTTCGATAGTGTAGTCTTTGAACCAGATAATGACGTTCCCCTTATGTGGTGAATGAGAGTGCTTTTTAGCGAAATTTTTATCGCTCCTTATCGCCTATTATAAGGGTTTTGCGCGTGTATAAAAGCAACTTTCACCACCTACAACAGGCAAATAATGCTGATCTAAGTCCAACTCTTGAGTGTCAGTATTCCGATGATTTCATTGACAGTTTGTCATAAGTGCTGAATGTGTTTTTTTCAAAAAAAGCTAAAATTGTTTTCTTATAAAAAGCAAAAATAAAAAACAGCAACAAGGTGCTCTGGTATAAAGAGTTTAGAAAAAGACAATTTTGATCACTTAACCAAAGGAGTAATGGTTATGTCACTTTATGAAAAGAGAAAGAAGGCGACCGATGAAAAGGACGTTGACGCTTGGATTGAAACCCTACACGAAGATTTCGTTATGGTCAGTCACCAAGACGGAACGTCCAAGACTAGAGATGAGTTTGCTGAAATGGCAAGGTATTTTATGTCGAGCGATGATTTTACCACTCGTGATGACCGCTGCCTTTTTGAAAATGATGAGGCTCTGGTAGAACATCTGGTGATTGATTATCCAGACGGAACTACTGAAGCCGTACTTACTTTTTGTACCATCAAAAACGGCAAAATTATTCGCATGGAAACAGGCGCAACCCTGATAGAAAAATAGAAAATAATGCTTTTGGGCAAATAAAGCTCCAGAAATGCACTAAATTTGCCTTTAAAGCCGCTAAAAACGCGCAAAATCAGTGCTTTTTGTCCTATTTTTGTCAAAAAATGGCGATGTTTAATCTGCCACGTAAAAATTTGGCAAATTATTGAAATAGAGTATTTTTTCAAAAAAAACAAAAAAGGCGCTATAGAAGCGCCTTTTTAAATTGACTAAAAAGTCGTGTGAGTCTTAGTTAACCACGTGAATCTCAGTGCCGTTTTGGAGTACATCAGCAACTTGATTGGCCGCCATTTCAGCTACCACGATTGATGCTTCAGCAGTTGAGGCACCAACGTGAGGCGTTAGAATCGCCTTGGGGTTGTTGAACAAAACGTTTTCTTTAGCTGGCTCTGTTGAGAAAACATCAATAGCCGCGCCTGCGATTAGGCCTTCGTTAAGTGCATCATTAAGATCGCTCTCATCAACCATGTTGCCACGAGCAGCATTGATGATGATTGCAGAAGATTTCATTTTTGAGAAATGTTCTTTGTTTAACAATGGCTTGCCATCAGCTGCCGCTTTGCCATGAAAACTAATAATATCACTTTGTTCAAGTAACTCATCAAAGCTCACGTTGGTGACATGGGGAAACTCTGCTTGTCTTGACTCTAACGACTTAGAGCAAACAAGTACATTGACATCAAAACCACTAACCAAATGGCTAAGTCTTGCGCCAATATTACCAAAACCAACAATGCCCAGAGTTTTCTTTGAGAGTTCAACGCCTTTGATGGCTTTTTTCTGCCACTCGCCTCTATGCGTTGTTTCGTTTGCGAAAGAAATTTTTCTAAGTGCTGCCATAATTAAGGCAAATGCATGCTCTGCAGTAGCGTTGGTATTGCCGCCCGGTGTGTTCATTACAACCACGCCGTTTTCTCTTGCCCTCGCGCAGTCGATGTTATCAACGCCTGCACCTGCTCTAGCAATAGCCTTAAGCTTTGTCGCCGCAGCCAAAATGTCTTTTGTGACAGTTGTTGCTGACCTTACAAGAAGACCGTCGTATTCAGGAATTATGTTGATTAGTTCCTGCTCTGAAAGTCCTGTGATTACGTCAACTTCAATACCTTTGTCGTTGAAGATTTGATCTGCAACATTGCTCATTGCGTCTGAAATTAATACTTTATACATTATTTTACCTCTTGATAAGCCCATTCAATCCACGGCAATACTGCCTTCATGTCGTCGTTTTGTACTGTTGGTCCGCCCCACAATCTTAAGCTAGGCGGCGCTTTTGGGTAGCCGCCAATATCGAAAGCCACGCCTTCGTCATCAAGTAGCGCTACGATTTTCTTCACTAACGCTCTTTGATCGTCCTCATTCTTACTGGTGAACAATGCGTCTTTAATTTCAATTGTGATACTTGTACAAGATCTTGCACTTGCATCATCGCATAAAAACTTGAAAGAACTGCCGTCAATCCAATCTGCAATAATTTGAAGATTTTGGTTTGAGTGCTTGATTAGCGCTTCTGCACCACCAACTGATTCAACCCAGTTAAGGGCATCCAGTACGTCTTCAACACAAATCATTGATGGTGTGTTGATGGTAGCGCCTTCAAAAATACCTTTAGACACTTTTAATTTGTTTGCTATTCTGAACACTTTGGGCATTGGCCATGCGGGTGTGTGCGTTTCCAATCTTTCGATTGCACGGGGTGATAATGCGATCATGCCGTGAGCGCCTTCGCCGCCCAACACTTTTTGCCAAGACCAAGTAACCACGTCAAGCTTGCTAAAATCAATGTCCATGGCAAACACTGCAGAAGTAGCGTCACAAATTGTCAAGCCAGCTCTGTCGTCTGGAATCCAGTCTGCATTGGGAACACGAACGCCAGCCGTTGTGCCGTTCCATGTGAAAATTACATCGTTATCAAAATTTGCTTGTCTTAAGTCGGGTAGTGTGCCGTAATCAGCTAAATAGGTATTGACATTTTCAAGCTTTAATTGATTGAGTACATCGTTTACCCAGTCGTTGCCAAAATTTTCCCAAGCCAAAACATCAACGCCTCTAGCGCCTAGAAGGGACCAAAGGGCTGCTTCTAAAGCACCAGTGTTGGATCCTGCCATGATGGCTAAAATGTAATCGTCTGGTAAGCCAAGAAGCTTGCTTGACTTGACAATGACGTCATTAAGTTTCGCTTTACAGTGCTTCCCTCTGTGCGATCTGCCAGTATCGGCGTTTTTTAGGGCGCTTATATCCCAGCCTGGTCTCTTAGAGCAAGGGCCACTGGAGAAGTTTGGGTTTGACGGTTTAATTGTTGGCTTAGTTATCATAATTATTAATCCTCGAAGTCGTATGCTACCAAACCATCTAATGGTTTTGGATAAAACCAAGTCGATTTTGGTGGCATTGTTAAATTTTTGTCAGCAAAGTTTATTACGTGTTCCATTGGTGTTGGGAAAAAAGAGAAACCAACTTCGACTTCGCCTGAGTCGACCTTTTTTTCAATTGATTCTAGCCCGTGAAAACCGGCAATAAAACCAATTCTTGTATCGCGTCTTGGATCGCCAATGTCTAGAATTGGGTCAAGCAGATAGTGATGCAATATATTAATATCTAAGTTCATCAGCCCCGAAAGCGCTGCTTCGGGTTTATCTTTTAGTGTAATTGAGTACCACGCGTTGTCCAAGTACATGCCGAATGTCCCTAGTGCAGTTGGCCGATAAGGCGAGTTTTGTTTTTCAACGACAAAGTGCTCTTCAACTTGCTCAATAAAGTCGCTGGGAGAATAACCAAACAAGTCTTTTATCAGTCTATTGTAGTCGAGTATGCGTGCTTGGCTTTCTGGGAACAGTGCCATCATGAAAAAATTATACGGCTCCTCACCTGTATGGCCGTGGTTTTGGTGTTTTCTGTATTCTGCAAATCTTGATAATGCCGCAATTCTATGGTGTCCGTCAGCGACGTATGTTCGGTTGACAGCATTAAACAGTTCGCTTATTTGCGTCACTTTTTCTTCATCGTTAACAACCCAAAGCTCATGCCGACAACCGTCTATGGCGTCAAAAGAATAGGTTGGATCAGCGTTGGTTTGCTCTTTTAATAAGGCGTCTAGAGATGCTTCATCGGGGTAGATGACATAAATTGGCCCAATTTGTGCATTCAGGTTTTTTATTTGCTCAAATCTTTTTTGAGAATCCTCGACATAAATTTTTTCATGACCACGAATGTGCAAATCGTCGTAATCCGATATTTTTGCGGTAGCAATCATGCCAATTTGAGAATGGCCTTCGGTAGACATTTTGTAAATATAAAAAGAGTCGTCAGTATCTTTCGATATGACTGATTTTTCTTTCATCAACTCGAAACGATCTTTTGCGCCTACCTCTATCTCGCTTTTAGTTTTTGTGTCTTTATAGTCTGGACTAAAAATATTTAGGTAGCTCCAAGGATTGTTTTCCTTGTAGCTCTTAATCATCTCTTCAGATAGATGATCGGTACAAGGAAGAGATACAGAAGAAGCTTCTGCTCCTTCAGGTCTTAATCCTTTAAACGGGTTGGCTAAATACATAATAGGCTAAGGTTTATAATTTGACTTTACTATCTTTTACAGCAGTCTTAGAACTTTAATCACAGCGGAACATTATAAACACATTAGAGGCTGGAAGGGGTAGTTTTTTCCTTATAAGAACAGTTTTTTCCTTATAAGAACACTCTCTTGTGTTCTGATCAAGGCTGAATTTTATATATCCAATAACTAAGTTAAACGAAAAATCTTAATCGAAAGGATAAATTATTCTGTTGCTCTTCGTCCGTTGGCGTGTTGTTGAAATCCTTTATCAGAAATTTTTCAAATTTCCTCTTAATTAGACTTTGTCACTTTTCTACTTGCACCCATGGGCAGGTTGCGCACTCCAGAAAGGTAGCCGAAAGAAGATGCCCTACAACAAAATCGATTAATCCTAAATTCGTTTTCTCGAATTGTACTGGTATTCACTTTGTTTATTTAACGCAAATTCTTAATCGAAAACTTTATTAAAGCTTGTTGGCGATTTTATTGCCAAGGGAATAAGTCAAAAACCAAAGTGGATTGACCACTGAGGTTTTTGATAAAGTGGCACTGCCTTATATTTCTAAAATAAATAACAAAAATTTAGGAAATTTTCAATATGGGTTGCTTGCTACTTAAATTGCTCGCTAAAGTTCATCAAAAATGCTATTTAAGGGCTATGAAGGCTTGTTTTTAAGGACTTTTTGAGTGTTTTTAGTGCTCTAGCAAGGTACTGCGTAAAAATTTGGCAAAAAATCGTTTTTTGGTTTTGTTTTACAAAATTTAGCAAATTTTCGTTTTACTGAACCACCACCACCATTGCAGGGCGAACAAGGCGGCCGTTAAGAGTAAAGCCAACTTGAACAACGTCAAGCACTGAGTTTGATTCTTTATCCGGCATTGGAAGCATGGTTACTGCTTCGTGAAGTTCGGGGTTGAATTTTTCGCCAACCGGGTTAAGGGTTTCAACGCCAAATTTCTCAAGCGTTGACGCGAAAACTTTATCCGTCATCTCAAGGCCTTCAATAATGTGTTCGATGGTTGCGTCTTCTTCGGTTGCGGACTTTAAGCCCATTGACAAAGAGTCCTTGACTTCAAGTAAGGCCTTCACAAAGCCATCCAAGGCATACTTATGGGCGTTTTCTAAATCTCTTATTGAGCGACGCTTAATGTTTTCCATCTCCGCTTGTGCGCGCAAGACTTTATCCCAATTGTCTTTGGCTGATTGTTGTGCAGCAGCTAGTTGTGCTTCAATGTCGAGCTCTTCTTCCGTCTCGATTGTCTCAACTTCTTGATCTTCAAGGATTTGATCTTCCGTAATGTCATGGTCTTTCTTTTTTGTCATTTTATTGTCCAACTAATGTATATTTACATGGAACCACTGTTCATGTTGATTTCAGTGATATGTGGTCACTTTTTATAATAATTCAAGGCCTATGTTCAACACAATTGGCATTATTACCAAACCAAAAGATTTTACCAGTGAACAGACCGGTAACGAGCTAAGTGTTTTTCTTGAAAAACAAGGCATCACTCTTGTTGAGGGTACTGCTGCAATAAAGGAAAGCGCAGACTTGATTATTGTTGTGGGTGGCGATGGCACCATTCTCAGCACAGCACGTACTTTTGTTGATAACAACATACCTATTTTGGGTATCAATTTAGGGCATCTTGGTTTTTTAGTCGACATAACGGTGGAGCGCATGACACAAGCGGTCGCTGAAATACTTGAAGGCAAATACATCAAAGAAAGGCGCGCACTGTTGTCCTGCCAAGTTGAACGAGGCGATAAGGTTTTGTCCACACACCTGGTTTTTAATGAAGTGGTTATTCATCGCAACCATACCCCAAGAATGCTTGATTTTGACTTGTATGTTGACGGCGACTTTGTCAATAATCAACGTTCGGACGGCATCATTATTGCCACACCAACAGGCTCAACGGCCTACTCACTTTCAAGTGGCGGCCCTATTGTGCATCCTGCTGTAAGTGCAATTACTTTGGTCTCCATTTGTCCACACACCATGAGCCACCGCCCTATTGTTTTGCATGGCGAGAGCGAGGTGCTAATACACGTTCTAGATTCGGTCGAGCGCGCAACGGTCAGTTTTGATGGACAGTCAACGATGCCGAATCAATTGGGTGACAAACTACGAGTTAAACAGCATAAGAATTTTGTTCACTTGATACATCCCAAACGTTATGACTATTTTAAAATCATTCGCTCTAAATTGCATTGGGGGAGAAAGGTATAGCCCCATAGGCGCCTCAGGGCAAATATGATAATTTCTGACAGAATATGCTAGAGCAACTTTCCATTAAAAATTTAGCTGTTGTTGAAAGCCTTAGCGTTGACTTTCAAAATGGGATGACAGTCGTAACCGGTGAAACTGGCGCAGGAAAGTCAATTATGGTGCAAGCGCTCAACCTTGTTATTGGCGGACGCTCGGACGCTTCACTGGTGCGTCAAGACAAAAGCAAAGCAGAAATTATTGCGACTTTTGCAATAGCGCAAAACACAAAACTTAAAGAATTCTTAGAAGAGCAAGATTTAGAAGATGAAGGCGAGTGCATTTTGCGACGTGTTGTTGGAAATGACGGTAGATCGCGCGCATACGTTAACGGTACGCCAGTAACCCTTTCAATACTTCGAGATGTAGGTTGTCAGTTAATTGACATGCATGGCCAAAACGAGCACCAACTTTTATTGCGAACGCAGCAGCACCGAATTTTATTGGACGACTTCGGGGAAACTCAGGCTCAAGTGAAATCACTTAATAGTGTTGTTCGAGAATATCAGCAAATAAGTAACGAGGTTGAGCGTATTCAAAATGGCGGTGATCTGCTTGCCGCACAACAAGATTTATTGGAGCACCAACTGGGTGAGTTAGTCGAGGCAAGGCTTGAACAAGATGAACTCGATAATATTGAAGAACAGTATAAGATTAGCAGCAATGCAGGTTTACTGATAGAGAAAATATCGGCTGTTTTGGGGATGCTCGATCACGATAGCGGCATTAATTCCCAGCTTATTGATGTCGATAATAAAATTAGCCATGCCCGAGAGGTAGACGAAAAATTGGAATCGGTCGAAGCACTGCTCTCGAGCGCACAAGTGCAGGTGCAAGAAAGTATTTATGAGTTGACCAACTACTTAAGCAAGGTAGGTGGCGATGAGGTTAGTGCAGCCGAGTTAGAGGAGCGCATTAACGAGCTTCACAATCTTGGTAGGAAGCATCACTGCCAAATACCTGAATTACTCAACACGCAAAATATCATTCAAGGCACTTTAGAGGGCATGGATGCATCCAGCGACAAAATACAAGGCTTGCTAAAACAGCAGGGTGAATTAAAGGTCGCTTATCGCAGTGAAGCTGAGTCGCTATCAAAGCAGCGCCAAAAAGCCGGAGATAAGCTCTCAAAACAGGTGAGCGAAGTGATGCAGGAGCTAGGTATGCCTGGTAGTGAGATTCAGTTTGTACTCAATCCTATTGCCGACAAAGTGCAGTTGAACGGCAATGAAGAGGTTGTTATTCAGGTGAAAACCAATATGGGCCAAGCTTTTAAGGCGCTCAATAAGGTCGCCTCTGGTGGTGAGTTATCGCGTATTTCATTGGCTCTCTCGGTTGTTACCAGTAAATCGGAGTTGGCGCCAAGCATTGTCTTTGACGAGGTGGATGTTGGTATCAGTGGCGCGGTTGCTGAAGTGGTTGGGCGTTTATTAAGAAAACTATCATCACGTTATCAAGTACTGTGCGTCACCCACCTTGCACAAGTGGCCGCTCAAGGACACTCGCACATGAAGGTAATTAAAAGCGAGAAAGATGGTGAAACCTTCACCAAGGTATACGCATTGGGCGACAAAGAGCGTACAGACGAAGTGGCGCGCATCTTGGGCGGCATTAAGATCAGTGAAAAAACCCGTATAGCCGCAGCAGAAATGATTAGGACGGTGGCATAGGAGTGTTAAAGCAGTCCCTCAAGCTCACCAACAATGACATGGAGGGTGGCAAAGTCAACTTGCTCATCTTCTTTAACGGACAGCATCATGGCTTGCAGTCGCTCAATCTTATCGGTGTAAGTTTGGTGAAACTGTGCTGCAGAGCCTAACTCGATAGCTTTTTCGGCGACAAGAGAGTGAACAGCCCTTAGCTGGTTTTGCAATTTAAAATTTGCGCTTGCGTGCCAAGCATTGGTCACTTCTAGGGCGTTAATCCTAAGGCTTAGCCAGCGAATATCCAGGTTTTGCGAAATATTTAAATAAATTGCCAGCGAATCGCTTGTTTTGCTTTGGCTTTTTTCAGTAATGGCAATCACGTCTAATGTGTGGTATAAGCTAGTGGTGAGTGCAATTTTTTCGGCTAGTTTTTGAGGAAGGCCTTGTTCATTAAGCCTGAGAGTTTTGTTACTTAGGCGTTTGCTACTTAGCTTTTGAACGCTGTCTTTAACTTCGCTATACTTTGTTTGGTAGTTGCTTAGGGCTTCACTGACGTCAAGCTTGGTCTTGTTATTCAACAGCCAAACAACATTCGCACGAACAACCTTGGTTAAGGCGCTAATGGCTTCGTATTGTATTTGGCTGGTAACCTTGTTGTCCAGGCCATGAATGGCTGCCAGCAAGCCATCAATGTCCAAAAGCTCCGCACTAATTAGATAGGCACGACATATTTGGGCGTAACTAGCGCCAGTTAAATTGTGCATACGGATGTGAAAGACAGGCCCCATGGTGTTAATTATTTTATTAATCACCACCGTTAAGATAATCTCGTTTTTCAGTCTGTGGCCATCGAGTAAGTGTGAATACTCATTTGCAACTAGCGTAGGGAAGTAATTAACCAGATGAGGGTAAAGCCCTTTTCCGTTAGCCAAGCCAGACTCTAACAGGTTTTCATATAAATCCATTTTACTATAGGCAAGCAAAACACCAAACTCAGGCTTGGTTAGGCATTTACTGCCCAGTAAGCGACTTTTTAGCTCTTTTTTGCTTGGCAAGTATTCAAGCTCGCGATCCAACAAGCCGATCTTTTCCAAATAGTTTATGGCCTCTGCTTGGCCGGCTAGATTTTCTGGACTTGGTCGGGTGTGGATGCTGATAATGGCCGACTGTTCATAGTTGTTTTGCAAACACAATGTTGCTACTTCGGTCTCCATCTTCGCAAGCGCTTTATTGCGTTGTTTGGTTTCAAGTGTTCTCAACAGTATTTTCAAGTTGACTTCATGATCGGAGCTGTCTACACCAGCAGAATTGTCGATTGCGTCAGAATAGCAACGCCCACCCAACTGATCAAACTCGATGCGAGAATTTTGCGTCATGCCCAAATTACCACCTTCGCCAATCACTTGACAACGCAGTTCACTGGCTTTGACACGTGTTGAGTCGTTGGCTTTGTCTTGCGCATCAAGATGAGATTCGTTGCTTGCAATAACAAAGGTGCCGATGCCGCCGTTCCAGAACAAGTCTGTTGGCGCTTTTAAAATAGTGTTTATTAGGGCATCTGGGCTAAACTTATTTTGCGTTGTATCCAGTGCCTTCATTGCTTCTTCTGACAATTCAATAGACTTTTCGCTGCGATCAAAAACACCACCACCCTTTGAGATTAGTTTTTTATTATAATCTTGCCACGTGGTATTTTCGGTGGTGAAAAGCCGTTGTCTCTCTGCAAAACTTACGTTTTCATCTGGGTTCGGATCGATAAAAATATGGAGGTGGTTAAAGGCCGCAGTCAGGCGAATGTGTTTTGAAAGCAGCATACCGTTGCCGAAAACATCGCCACCCATATCACCAACACCTACAACGCTGAAAGCCTCTGATTGGATGTCTTTGCCCACTTCACGGAAATGACGTTTGACGCACTCCCAAGCGCCTCTTGCAGTAATGCCCATTTTTTTGTGGTCGTAGCCCACCGAGCCACCAGAAGCAAATGCATCCCCAAGCCAAAAGTTATGGTTAACGGAAAGCTCATTGGCAATGTCAGAAAAGCTAGCTGTGCCCTTGTCTGCAGCCACAACTAAGTAAGGATCATCATCGTCGTGACGAACAACATTTATTGGCGGAACAATAACGCCGTCGACAATGTTGTCGGTTAAATCAAGCAGTGACTGAATAAACAGCTTATAACAAGCAACACCCTCAGCGAGCATTTTATCTCGTTCGGCAGGCAAACTTCTCGGCACAAAGCCACCTTTGGAGCCAACTGGCACAATGACGGTGTTTTTGACTTGTTGGGCTTTGACTAGGCCCAGCACTTCGGTTCTAAAGTCCTCTGAGCGATCCGACCAACGCAATCCGCCACGGGCAATTTTGCCGCCGCGTAAATGCACCCCTTGAACGCGCGCGGAATACATGAATATTTCGTATAAAGGCGCCGGCTTTGGTAGAAAAGAAATTTTCTTGGATTGGATTTTAAAGCACAGATAGTCTTCATTATTTTGGTAGTAATTGGTTCGAACCATCGCTTCAATGACTTCTAAGTAGCCGCTGATGACCCTGTCTTCATCCAATGATGAGACTGATTCGAGTCGCTCGATTATGTCTTTATTTATCGGCTCTTGTGCCTTTGTGTGTTCTTTGTTGTTGATATCGAACTTAGCTTCAAATAAGGCAAAAAGTGCTCGACTCAACTCTACATGGTTGGTTAAAGTGTGGGTAATAAAGTTTTGGCTGTAGCCGAAGTTGATTTGCTTTAAATAAACATAAATGGCGCGAAATAGATTGGCTTGTCTAACATTTAGACCGGCACAAAGAACAAGTTGGTTAAAGCCATCATTTTCAATCGTGCCCATGCAAATCTGCTCGAACGCCTGGAGAAATCTTTCTTTATCAACTTCCAGATCAAAATCTTTCTGATCTTTTCGTAAAAGTTCAATGTTGCGAATTGCGATTTGATGGCTACCGCTGGTATTAATTTTGTAAGGATGTTCGGAAACCACATTGACGCCTAAGTTTTCAAAAACCGGAACAATGTCGGAAAGCGTAAGAGAGTGGTCTTTACTGTGTATCCTAAAGTTAACACTGATGTCAGAACGTCTGCTGCCAATAAACAGATCTGTGGTGAAATTATTTGGCGACAGTGACTCAAGTTTAAGTACGTCTTTAAAACCGCGCTCAACACTGTAATCGTTGGTATAGGCTCGTGGGAACGCATTTTGATAATCATTAAACAAGGACAAGTCAGCACCACCCACTTGCATCACGTGACGCAGTTCTGCGTACCAATCATAAGCAATTGACTTAATCTCTGTCGCAACGGTGTCTTCGCTGATTTCTTTATTAGATTGCGTAAAGATATTAAATTCGATACGACATAAGATAGAGTCAAAGAAACGCACATCAAACAAGACAAAATCAGCTGCAAACAGTGCTTGCAGTCTGTTTTGGATTTTTTGCCTTAGTTCGGAGTCGAAAATATCTCGAGGCAAATACACTAAACTGGTGTAAAAATGTCCACAACGATTCTTGGTTAAGTACACATGGGTTTGTCGTCTTTCTTGATGTGACAAGACGCTTTGGCCTATTTGCAATAATTTATCAGATTCGATTTGAAACATCAGTGCACGAGGCAGTGTTTCTAATAGATTTTGCAAAGCCTTGTGATTGCAGCTGGTTGCACGCAGGCCGGACTGCTCCAGTACATTGTTGGCTTTTTCTTTTATAAGAGGCACTTGAAATACGCTTTGGTTAAACGAAGTGCCGGATAAAAAACCAACAAAACAATAATAACGCTCTCCTACATGAATGGCGATGAAATCCATTTGTCGAGTTCGGTGAATTTTCGATGTAATCGATAATTTAGTAACAATTAAAGACGAGTCGTCAAAATAAAGATTGGGAATAAAGGACTTGACATCTTGATTATTCTCCAGCAGGTAGCGAAATATGCCGGAGGCGCTTTTAGTAACAATTTTTTTCTGGGCGATGTCTTTGGTGATTTCCGCACTACCCATGATAGCAAAATTGTGGTTCTCTACCCAGCGTATAAAGTCGCTATTTGACGTGGGCGATTTCTCATCGTCTAACAGGTTTGCAATTTCTATTAAGCGTTTGCGCGAAGCGCTCCAGTCATTAACCACATATTGAATTGCATCAATACGGTTACGAATTTGCTCTATAAGCTTGGCGACATTTTCCGCCGATATATACTCTAAATGAAATTGTAAAAAAGACTCAATTTCATCTTCATGCCCTTCACCTTTTTTGTATGAAGAGAGCTGCAGTATATTGCCATTGTTGTCTCGCCCCACTTCCAACAACGACGCATGGGTAAAGATAAGGCTTGCACCAAAGTTATTAAGACACATGATAAGAGTGTCCCTAATAAAGGGCGTATCTTTGGTGATGACACTGATAATCGTATTGTCAAGTGATGCATTTTGACCAGCAATACTAAAACCCTCAATAAGGGTTTTACCGCGGCGCCTAGATGCACCGAGCGCTAGGTGTTTATTGGCACACTGTAATAAATATTGCGCCTTGGGGGCTTCGTAGTCTGATGCATGCAGGCTGTGATAGTAGTGTGCAACATTGGTTCGATTTGGCTCTTTGAGCATAACTCCTTGTTTTTCAAGGTCTTTTATTAACGCGATCATTCTAATTGGCAAGTATCAATTAAGGGTTGGGTGTATTTAGGCTATTATAAAATTATAAAATGCTTTTTACAGTTTTTTTCCAATAAACAACTGTGAAAGAAAAATAAACTTAAATTTTGGGACTTTTCCATCATAATCTTAAACTAATATTGAGATCTTGCGTGTCAAGTATGTCAATCTGAATGGGATAGGAGTTGGTGTAGACAATCATCTAGTTTCGATAAAATATCCTGAATGTAACTCAGCTAAATTACCACCACATTAGGATTTTTCACCCCTTCTTGAGAAAAACAATAATAATTCAACCTTGAGTAACTTGATTAAAAACACTAAAACGGTATAATGTTTCGTTTGTGTGTGGCCAGAGTAGTTGTTAATTGGGATGAAATCGGTGAGTTCACTTATTCAGTCCTTACTACTCACAGTAACAGTTTTAGCATTTTCTAGCTACGGTTTTGGTCTGGACGCGCTTTACGGCGCGCTGGTAAGTTTTACGAACACTTGGTTGTTTGATTACTTTATGCACAAGCAAAAAGCGGCAGTTGATGCTGACGCTCAAAAGAGTTTTAGAATGGCCATCAAAAGCACTGTGCTGAGAATGTTTTCTCTGATGACACTTGTATTGATCGGGCTTAGTTTGTTGGTACTTGAGCCCGGCCCACTCATTTTGAGTTTGGTTGTGGGACAGGTTGGATTTATACTAGATAGGTTTAGACAAAAATAATGGCACAAGGCGAATTAACAGCAAGCGCTTATATTAAGCACCATTTACAGAATTTAACTTTTGGTCAACACCCAGATGGCACATGGGGTATTGCTCATGGTGCAGAGCAGGCGAAAGAAATGGGTTTTTGGGCATTTCATATTGATACTCTTGGCTTTTCTTTTGTTCTAGGTGCGTTGTTCTTGTTTATTTTTGCAAAAGCAGCAAAGCGCGCTACGGTTGATGCGCCAAGTGGTTTTCAGAATTTTGTAGAAAGCGTTATTGATTTTATTGACGAGAACGTTCGTGGCTCGTTTAAAGGCAAAAATCCAATGGTTGCGCCACTTGCGCTAACCACTTTTATTTGGATTATATTGATGAATACAATGGATCTCGTGCCAGTTGACTGGTTGCCATATGCGGCACAATTGATGGGCGTTGAGTATCTTAAAGTTGTACCAACAACCGATCCAAACGCTACATTCGGTATGGCGCTTGGCATCTTCCTCTTGATTCTATTCTTTAGCATTAAAGAAAAAGGCCTTGGTGGATTTGTTGGTGAATTAACGTTGCACCCATTTGGTAAATGGATGTTGCCGTTTAACTTATTTTTAGAAGGGGTGAACTTGCTGGCCAAGCCAGTTTCACTAGCGTTACGTTTGTTTGGTAATATGTACGCCGGTGAGATGATCTTCATTCTAATTGCACTGTTGCCGTGGTATGCGCAGTGGGCCCTGTCTTTACCGTGGGCTATTTTTCATATCTTAATCGTATTATTACAGGCGTTTATCTTTATGACGCTGGTAATCGTATATATGGATATGGCTCACCAGAAAGAACATTAATTTTTTAATAATTTTTACAAGTAGGAGTAAGAAATGACTGAAGTACAAGCAACATTATTTTTAGCGGGTTCAATTCTAATGGGTCTTGGTGCATTGGGCGCCGCTGTTGGTATTGGTACTCTAGGTTCTAAGTATCTAGAAGGCGTTGCACGCCAGCCTGAATTAACGTCAATGCTAAGAACGCAAATGTTCATCGTAATGGGTCTAGTTGACGCGGTACCGATGATCGCTGTTGGTATCTCAATGTATATCATATTCGCAGTAGCTGGTTAATTTATTTCTTTTTCACCTAAATAAGGGTATTTGCTATGAATATTAACGCTACGCTATTTGGACAGCTAATCATGTTCGGCTTGTTTGTCTGGTTTTGCATGAAGTTTATTTGGCCGCCACTTGTTGAGGCGATGGCTGCACGTAAAAAGAGCATCGAAGAAGGTTTATTGGCAGCAGAGCAAGGTAGAGAAGAGCACGCACAAGCACAGCAGAAAGCACAAGAGCTAATTGCGAGCACTAAAAACCAAGCGAAAGAGATTATTGATAACGCTGATAAGCAAGCTAACGTAATGATTGACAACGCCAAAGGTGTTGCAGTTGATGAGGCTGACAAAATTAAAGCGCACGCGAAAGCCGAGCTTGATCAAGAAGTTGTTAGGGCGCGTAACGAACTGAAAGACCAAGTTTCGACTTTGGTTATGCAGGGCGTTAATTCAGTGCTAAAGAAAGAAGTCGACGCGAAAGCACATAAAGACATGCTTTCTAAGTTGTCTCAATCACTATAGGTCTAGACGATGGAATTATCAACAATTGCCAAGCCTTACGCACAAGCGATTTTTGACATTGCAGAGCAGGGCAGCTCACACTCTGAGTGGAGCGACCTACTTAGCACTGCTAGTGCAATTATGTCTGATGACGCAACACAAAATTTTGTTGCCTCTCCAAACACAAGCAAGAATCAAAAGATCCAATTGATTTGTGCATCGCTTGAAAAAGCAATGGCTAGAGGCTTAAATGCTCAAGAGTCTGCGTTCATAAATCTTATTCTTAACAACGACCGCACAGAGGCGATGAGCAGTATTGCTAATGCTTTTGAGGCTGCGGTTACCAATGCCAACAAGGGTAAGAACTTTACCGTTGTCAGCGCATATGAGTTAAGTGATGCAGAGAAAAAGGCAATCGTTGATGACTTGTCAGCCAAGCACAACACAACAGTAAATGTCGACACACTTGTAGACAACACACTCACGGGTGGTGTTGTCATTAAAGAAGGCGACAAAGTAATCGATACATCAATTAAGGCAAAAGTGGACGCGTTAAGCGTTTGTTTGTCTGTAAATTAATTTTATAAGAGAGGTTAGTCATGCAATTAAACGCTTCTGAAATCAGTGATTTAATTAAAAAACAAATAGAGGGTTTTGACTTTTCAACAGAAGCCCGCACAGAAGGTACAGTAATTAGTGTGAGTGACGGCATTGTTCGTATCCACGGTCTAGCTGATGCCCAGTTCGGTGAAATGCTAGAATTCCCGGGCAACACGTTCGGTATGGCGCTTAACCTTGAGCAAGATTCAGTTGGTGCGGTTGTACTGGGTGATTATCTTCATATTTCAGAAGGCGACACTGTTAAATGTACAAACCGAATCATGGAAGTACCAGTTGGTCCTGAGCTTCTTGGTCGTGTTGTTAACCCTCTTGGACAAGCTATTGAAGGCAAAGGCGACATTAACGCATCCGGTTCACGTCCTCTAGAGGTTGTTGCGCCAGGTGTTATTGAAAGAAAATCGGTTGATCAGCCAATTCAAACAGGCATTAAAGCGATTGACGCGATGGTTCCAATTGGTCGTGGTCAGCGTGAGCTAATCATTGGTGACCGTCAAACAGGTAAAACTGCGGTTGCGATTGACACCATCATTAACCAAAAAGGCACTGGTGTTAAATGTGTTTATGTTGCGATCGGTCAGAAAGCATCATCCATTGCTGCGGTTGTACGCAAGCTTGAAGAGCACGGCGCATTAGAGCACACAATCATCGTTGCTGCGGCAGCATCCGATTCGGCGGCACTGCAATACATTGCTCCATACGCAGGTTGTGCGATGGGTGAGTATTTCCGTGATCGTGGTGAAGACGCACTGATTGTTTATGATGACTTAACTAAACAAGCATGGGCTTACCGTGAAGTATCATTGCTATTGAGGCGCCCACCGGGTCGTGAAGCATACCCGGGTGACGTATTCTACTTGCACTCACGTTTGCTAGAAAGAGCCTCACGTGTAAATGCTGAATACGTAGAAATGGTTACAAACGGTGAAGTTAAAGGCAAAACAGGTTCTTTAACAGCACTACCAATCATTGAGACGCAAGCAGGTGACGTATCCGCTTTCGTACCAACAAACGTAATTTCAATTACAGACGGTCAGATCTTCCTAGAAACTGACTTATTTAACTCAGGCATCCGTCCTGCGATTAATGCTGGTCTATCGGTATCACGTGTAGGTGGTGCAGCGCAGACTAAGATTATTAAGAAGCTTGGTGGTGGTATTCGTCTTGCACTAGCACAGTACCGTGAATTGGCCGCATTTGCGCAGTTCGCATCTGACCTAGACGCAGAAACGAAAGCGCAAATCGATCGTGGTCAGCGTATTACTGAGTTGATGAAGCAAGCACAATACGCACCATTAACAATTGCTGAAATGGCAACATCTCTGTACGCTGGTAATTCTGGCGCGCTAGATGACATTGAAGTAAACCAAGTTGTGACTTTCGAAGGCGCGTTACTTGCTTATATGAATGCAAACCAAGCAGAGCTGATGGAAACGATCAACAGCACTGGGGACTATAACGACGAAATTGAGGCCCAGATGAAGGCGGCAATTGCAGACTTTAAGGCCAACCATACTTGGTAGAAACGATGACAGTACAGTGTACACAAACTAACTGGTAGACGACGATGGCGGTAGGAAAAGAAATTAAAACGCAAATCGCGAGTATTCAAAATACTCAGAAGATTACCTCGGCCATGGAAATGGTTGCTGCGTCTAAAATGAAAAAAGCACAGAACAGAATGCTGGCGTCTCGTCCGTATTCTGACAAGATTGCTAAGGTGATTGGTCACTTGGCACATGCTAGCTCTGAGTATAAGCATCCTTATATGACGACTCCTGAGAGCGTGAAACGCATCGGCGTTATCATGATCTCAAGCGACAGAGGTCTATGTGGTGGTTTAAATACCAACCTATTTAGAAGCTTTTTGAAACAAGTGCTTGCTTGGCAGGCTGAAGGTGTTGAAGTAGAGCTTTGCACTATTGGTAAGAAGGGGACGTCATTTTTCAAAAATTCTGGCTTGGAAATCGTCTCGGTATTAACCGATATTGGTGACACGCCACATTTTGACGACCTACTGGGTACGATTAAAGTGATGTTGGATCGTTACGATTCGGGCGAGCTTGACCAAATCATGATTGCTTATAACCACTATAAAAACACCATGACGCAAGTGCCAACGGTTAAGCAAATTGTGCCAATGGAAGCGTCAGATATGCAAGAGATGGGCCATCATTGGGACTACATCTATGAACCTGATGCAGAGGCTGCACTGGGCGCATTATTGGTCCGTTATATCGAGGCATTGGTTTATCAAGGAATCGTTGAAAACAATGCTTGTGAACAATCATCTCGTATGATTGCGATGAAGAGTGCAACTGATAATGCCGGCGATATGATTAAAGAGTTAGCGTTAATTTACAATAAGGCAAGGCAAGCTGCAATTACTCAGGAGATTTCTGAGATTGTTAGTGGCGCCGCTGCCGTTTAGAGCAGATACATTAGATATCTAATAAAAAGGAAAGCAAATGAGCACAGGTAAAATTACACAAATTATTGGCGCGGTTATCGACGTTGAGTTTCCAGCAGACGCGATCCCAAAAATATATCACGCCCTTCATGTAACTGCAACGGGTCTTACACTAGAGGTCCAGCAACAGCTTGGCGACAACGTTGTAAGAGCGATTGCAATGGGTGGCTCTGAGGGTCTTAAGCGTGGTCTAGAGGTGACCAACACAGGAAAGGCAATTACTGTTCCTGTAGGCACAAAAACACTAGGACGCATCATGGACGTTTTGGGCAAGCCGATTGATAACGCTGGCGATATTAACCCTGAAGCGGAATGGGAAATTCACCGCTCTGCTCCTCCGTATGACGAATTATCACCTGCGGCAGAATTGCTTGAAACAGGTATTAAGGTAATCGACTTATTATGTCCATTTGCGAAAGGCGGTAAAGTTGGTTTGTTTGGTGGTGCCGGTGTTGGCAAAACAGTAAACATGATGGAGCTTATTCGTAACATTGCGATTGAGCACTCAGGTTATTCTGTATTTGCTGGTGTTGGTGAGCGTACTCGTGAGGGTAACGACTTCTACCACGAAATGAAAGATTCAAACGTATTAGACAAAGTATCATTGGTATACGGTCAAATGAATGAGCCACCGGGAAACAGACTGCGTGTTGCTTTGACCGGCCTAACAATGGCCGAGTACTTCCGTGACGAAGGTCGTGACGTACTACTATTTATTGATAACATTTACCGTTATACGCTTGCGGGTACTGAAGTATCAGCACTATTAGGTCGTATGCCATCTGCGGTAGGTTACCAGCCTACGCTTGCATCTGAAATGGGTGCATTGCAAGAGCGTATTACATCAACTAAGACGGGTTCAATTACATCAATCCAAGCGGTATACGTACCTGCTGATGACTTGACTGACCCATCTCCTGCAACAACATTTGCTCACTTAGATGCGACAGTAGTACTTTCACGTCAAGTAGCGGAATTAGGTATTTACCCTGCGGTAGATCCACTGGATTCCACTTCACGTCAGCTAGACCCTCTAATCGTTGGTCAAGAGCACTATGATGTTGCTCGTGGCGTTCAAGGTGTATTGCAGCGTTATAAAGAGTTGAAAGATATTATTGCGATTCTAGGTATGGACGAACTTTCTGAAGAAGATAAGCAAACTGTATCACGTGCTCGTAAAATTCAAAGATTCTTGTCACAGCCTTTCTACGTGGCAGAAGTATTTACCGGTTCACCGGGTAAGTATGTATCATTGAAAGACACTATCTCAGGCTTCAAGGCTATCCTTGCAGGCGAGCTAGATGCAATTCCAGAGCAATCATTCTACATGATGGGCTCTATTGATGATGTGAGAGCAAAAGTGGCGGAGACAGCGTAAATGTCAGTAATTCATGTTGATGTAGTTAGCGCAACTGAGGAAATATACTCAGGCGATGCAAAGTGTGTGTTTGCACCTGCCAGCATGGGTGAAATCGGTGTGTATCCTATGCACGTTCCGCTAATAAGTACACTTAAGCCAGGAGAGGTAAGAGTTGAAACAGAAAATGGCGTTGAATCCATTTATGTTTCTGGCGGTATTGTTGAAGTTCAGCCACACACAGTGACGATCTTCTCTGATACAGCCATCCGTGCCAACGACTTAGACGAGTCTAAGGCGATTGAAGCTAAACAACGTGCAGAAGAGGCGATGGCCAATGCACAGTCTGACCAAGAGGTTTCAACAACTCAAGCAGCACTTGCTGAGTCCATGGCCCAGCTTCAATTGATTAGTAAAATGCGTGGTAGAAAAGGTTAAATTGCTTTAAAGCGGACTTTATCAAAGTCAACAACCTTGTTGCCCGATATTAATACGCCTTCTTCCTGAAGGCGTTTTATTTTAACGCTGATATCATCAGCAAATCCACCCAAATCGCCGTTTGATTTCACTACCCTATGGCAGGGCACTTCAGGTGCAAATGGATTTTTATTCATCGCACTGCCAACGGCTCGGTGTGCTCGCGGTCTGCCTATCATCTTAGCAAGTCCGGCGTAGGTAATCACCATTCCACGGGGAACCTTCTTTAGTGCTTCATAGCATTGTGATTGGAAATCGGTCACAGCAAGTAAGAATCCATCAAATCGTCGTATTTATTCTGCGCAGTCAACAGAAAATCACACACTTCCCGAACTGCACCATTGCCACCGGTGTTCAGTGTCGTTAATACAGAGTGCTCTTTGACATATGGATGGGCATTAGCCACTGCAATTGGCAAGGCCACTTTAGACATCACCGGAAGATCAATCACATCATCGCCGACATAAGCAACTTGATTTGGCGCTAAATCTAGCTTTGTAAGCAGCTCTTCAAAGGCGATTACTTTATTGGATTGCCCTTGGTAGCAATGCTTCACGCCCAGGCCGTCCATTCTATGAGCAACACATTTGGCGTGCCTTGCTGAAATGATGGCGACCTCAACGCCAGATTCGCGCAGCATTTTGATGCCGTGACCATCTAGCGCATTAAAGCGCTTGAACTCGCCGCCGTTGTCGTCAAAATACAGCCCACCATCGGTAAGTACGCCATCAACGTCTAAGATGAGAAGTTTTACTGATTTAGCGCTGTCTGAGGCCTTGTTGTCAAGTTCCATAAAGTTGTAATTATTGAAAACTTGGCCTATTGTACCAAGTGTCAGCGACAGAAACTTTGACTTTTAATAGGTGGCAATGCTATTTTTATACCTTCCTCTGAGCAGTTTACGTTTTTTCAGGGAACCTTCAACAAATGCAGAGCGGTTGTGAAGCACATTGTTGCAAACTATCCCTTCACCTGAAGCCAATTTGTATCGATGATGAATTTGTGAAACACCGGATAGAAAATTGTTTAACTCGCATAGTGCATCGGCAATATCGGCTGACTTCAACCAGTTGATATTTCTTTTGCGCTGAGTAAATCGCATTTTGGGTTTTTGAGACGCCTTGTCAATAAAAAATACCGGTCCAATAGAAGCCTCTCTAACAATTTTATTGCCATCTCGACGCGCAGGAATGGTTAGCGCTTTTGGTTGTGACAGTGCGCAAATAATGTCAGGGTTGAGCTCTCTAAGGTGGATATAGAGCATCTCTGGATCTATCCATTGATTCTCACCACCTACAGTGGCCGGGTGAATGCAATACAGAGAAAATGCACCCACAAGCGCATCCATTTGGTTGTAGTAGCCATCGGTGTGCCAATTAAGGGCTTTGTTACTATAAGGCACGTAGCCGCCTTTTGTTGGGGACTTGGTGTCTTCAATGACAACAAGACCATCATCTTCGGCACAAAGGTGTAGGTCAAAATCAACAAGACCCAATTGGGCATTAATTGAGCTTATGGCTTTTCTGATAACGCCACTTGACTTGATTCTAATTAGCGAAAGATTATTGCTAATGCAATTGTTTGAAATCGCCTTTTTTTCAGCGTTTGAGAGTTTTAGGGGGTCGTTAATCTCTACAAAAAGAGATTCGGATTTTGAGCAGTAATTGGCGAGCTTTTCGTCTCGCCAAGTTTCGTATCGTTGTTGCTGGAAGTTTTCCAACATCAGTTATTGTTAAGCTACTTTCTTCTCTCCATAGCGCTTGTTAATAAACATTTGCTGAGCTATAGAAAGGAGGTTGTTTGTTACCCAGTAAAGCACTAGGCCCGCTGGGAAGAAAAGGAAGAACACAGTAAAAATAATTGGTAGCATCATCATAATTTTTGCTTGCATTGGGTCTGCCGGCGGTGGATTGAGGCGTTGCTGGAACCACATCGAAGCACCCATGATAAGCGGCATGATAAAGTACGGGTCTCTCGCCGAAAGATCTGGCACGTAGAAGAAAGACGTGTGTCTTAATTCCACCATTTCTTGTAATACCCAGTACATAGAGATGAAAACGGGGATTTGTACAAGAATCGGCAAACACCCTGCTGCTGGGTTGACTTTTTCTTTCTTGTAAAGCTCCATGGTCTTTTTGCCAATTTTCTGCTTGTCATCGCCATAAGTTTCTTTGATCTTCGCCAATCGTGGCGACAGTTTTCTCATGCCGGCCATTGAGCGGTAGGATTTTTCAGAAAGCTTGTAGAAGGCCAATTTAATCGTAAGTGTGACCAAAATAATGGCGAAACCCCAGCTGCCAATATGGCTATAAACCCAGTGCAAGAATGTTGATAGCGGCTTGGCGAAAATGTAGAGGAAGCTGTAGTCAACCGTTTTATCAAGACCTTCGGCTAAATTCTCAAGTCGAGCGTGCTCTTTGGGGCCAACGTAGAGTTCGCTGCTTGCCAGCGCCACTTGTGCACCCGGTGCAATAACAACGCTTGGATTGACTGTTGTCAGGACATACTTGCCCTGTTCAGTTTTTGCAGTATAAGTGCTGGCAATATTGGCATCAGGTATCCAAGCAGCAAAGAAATAATGTTGAATCATTGCCGCCCAGCCACCAGTTGAAATCGTTTTGGCTGGCTGCTCGTCAAACTCATCAAAGTCGAATTTTTCAAAAACACCATCATCTTCAGCATTTTTGAGATAAAAAGCACCACCAGCGAAGTTCTGCATCATTAGGCTCGATCCGCCCTCAACCTCACTACGCGTGAGACGTGTATAAGTGCCAGCACTTTGTGAGGTTGAGCTGTTGTTCGTTACGACGTAATCCACTGTGATTGTGTAGCTGTTAGGTGTAAAGCGGTAGTTTTTAGTGACAACGATGCCGTTATCGCCATGCCAAGTTAACGGGACTACTAATTCATTGCTATCGCCTAAGAAATATCTTTGTTGCTCAGAGCTGTATTCTGCATGTTCATCAGGCAATTGCTCCGTAGGCCACAATCCACTTTGCGCCTGGAAAATATTGTTAGAGTCTTTGCTTAACAACTGAAGCTTTGCCTCAGAGTTAAGCTCGTTGTCGTAGGTGTTTAAGTAAGCACTCTGAATTGTGCCACCTCTGTGTGAAATTTCAACGGTTAATAGGTCTGTTGTTACCGTTGTAAAAGCACTTTGAGTTATTGACTCGTTGGCGCCGCTAGGCACTGAGTCTGACGAAGCGCTTGTACTTACTGCAGTACTAGGGATGTCGCTAGATTGTGTGTCGGATTCAAAAGCAGTAATACTGGTTTGAGCGATGGTGTTGCCGTTGGCATCTGTTGTTTGCTTGATTTCCCATTGGTTCCATAACAGAAATACAGTTAAGCCAATAGCGATAACAAGAAATATTTTTTGATTGTCCATAATAATTCTGGGTTTTAATTAATGAGAGGTTTTTTTTGGCACCGGGTCGAAAGTTGCCTCAGCCCAAGGGTGGCATTTGCAAATACGCTTTGCCCCTAAGCCAACACCCTTAATTGCACCATGCTCTTGAATGGCTTCAAAAGTGTATTCTGAACAACTAGGGATATGGCGACAGTTGTTACCTAATAGTGGGCTAATTAACCATTGGTAAAGCTTGATAGGAATTAGGAAAAGTGGGCGCATACTCTTAAGCCGCAGCAATTTTTCTGAACAAGTTCGACAAGTCAGCCACTAGAGCTTTGTTGGCTACGGGGCGTGACTTTTTAGCCATAACAACCATATCAAGATTGCCCAAATGAGCCTGCTGCAGCCTGAATGTTTCTCTAGCCAAGCGTTTGCGAAGGTTGCGATCAACAGCCTTTTTGTATGCTTTTTTTGAGATTGCCAATCCAAGCCTTGGTTTTGACTCACTTGAAGGGGTGGCAACAAGTTGCCAAAATTTTCCTTGGGTGTGTTTGCCCTTTTGGAAAATATGTGCGTATTCACTAGCTTTAGTTATGCGCACACCTCGAGCGAGCGAGCAGGTCATTTGATTATGCTGCTAAGCGTTTACGACCTTTTTTTCTACGTGCATTGATGACAGCGCGACCGGAGCGTGTTTTCATTCTAGCTCTGAAGCCATGATTACGTTTACGTTTTAATACGCTAGGTTGAAATGTTCTTTTCATAATGAATATCTGTCAGCAAAATCTTGCAATTTTACCATACTTGTTTTAGATATACATATTTGTTAAACCAAGCTTTCAGTGTCATAATAGATTAAAAAGGTTGGATCGATGGACATTGTATTTTGGCTTTGGTTATTGAACGCACCCGGACTCGGGATTAAAGCTTTTTATAATGCGTTAAAAGTCTTTGAGGCGCCGAAAAATGTATTTGAGGAGCAGGCTTTGAGCTTAAAACAAAGTGGTATATTTAGTGCTAAGGCTTTGGCGTATCTTGTTAATAAAGATTTAAGTTGCGTTGACAAGGATTTAGCGTGGGCTAAAGGCGATCAATGCCACATTATTAGTCTTATTGATTCCGACTATCCAAAATTATTAGCGCAAATATCAGACCCACCGCCCCTGCTCTATGTTTTGGGCAATACCAAGGTTCTGAACAAGTCCCAACTGGGGGTAGTCGGCAGTAGAAATCCCACAGCTGGTGGTAGGCTTATTACCAAAGAGCTCTGCAAAGGCTTGAGTATGAGTGGACTGGTAATCACCAGTGGTATGGCTACTGGCATCGATGGTGAAGCGCACATTTCAGCACTTGAGGCTGATGGTGAAACGATAGCAGTGTGTGGTACAGGTCTCGACAGAATCTATCCGGCAAAACACCGAGCTTTGGCTCATCAAATTAGTGAAAAAGGCGCCCTAGTCTCCGAGTTTTCAATTGGAACATCGCCATTGGCGCACAATTTTCCTCGTAGAAATCGTGTAATAAGCGGTATGAGCTTGGGTGTAGTTGTGGTTGAAGCAAGTGTTAAAAGCGGCACTATGATTACCGCTCGATTTGCGCTCGAGCAAGATCGTGAGGTTTTTGCAGTGCCTGGCTCAATTCACTCGCCTTTATCAACAGGCCCACATGAGTTGTTAAAGCAGGGCGCCGTATTGGTGAGAAATGCTGAGGATATTTTGAACGAACTACCTTTTGAGGCGAAGCCTTGCATTCCCTTGATTAAACAGTACAATGGCGACAAAGATGTGGATAATGAAGTTAGC
>CAJXHL010000012.1 GCA_913054335.1 uncultured Gammaproteobacteria bacterium
TTGCATGAAGATCTATTACCTAATGCTCGTGTATTTCAGGGATTTAATCAGTTTTTTCCGCGATGCGATTATGGGTCCCCCAGTCTTAAAGATGCTTTGACTCAAATAAAGTCAATCGTTAAAGGCTAGGCGTTTGGTAGTGTTATTTTGCTATCAAAATGATGCCACTCATAACGTTCAGGATAGTGGCGACGATAGTCATCAAAATTTGAAATATCTTTTATTGCTAGACCATCCTTAATAAATGGATAGATTGCATTCAATGTGGTTTGTAAAGCACGCTGCTTAATAGCAACTTGTGGCGGCTGAACAAGATTTGCGATTGCATCATTCGCATCAGTGTTAGTGAACTTGCAAAGCGCTTGGTAAATCATATAACTGCCCATAAATTTAGCGTCGACAGAGTGCCCTGCAATATGCGGTGTTGCCCAGTAAGCAGACTGCTGCAGTAATGGGTTGATATAAGGCTCATTCTCCCAGCAATCGATCACATTGGCTTTGGTTTGGGTTTTTTGCCAAATTGCTTCATCAATAATTCCACCTCTTGCTGCGTTAATGATAATAGTATTCTCACCAATTAAATCAAAATTATGATGTGCTAGTAGATTATGGCTCGGATGTGCTCCGGTAAATGTAAGTGGTGTATGAAAACTAATGATATCTGCACTTAAAGCCTCGTTTAGTTCAACAAAATCACCGTTCGATTCTCGATCTTGTCTCGGTGGGTCGTTAAGCAGGGTCGTCATACCAAGCTGTTTTGCTAATAGGTTTAGACGTGTACCAACATTGCCAACACCAATAATGCCCAGCGTTTTTTCTGCCAAATCAAAGTCATAATCCACCGCTAAATTAGCCAGGGCACTGATGACATATTCAGCAACGGAATTGGCGTTACAGCCTTGAGCGGATGCAAAAGCGATGTTGTTTTGTTTAAGGTAATTCTCATCAATATGATCCAAGCCCACCACAGTTGAGCCAACAAACATAACGCGAGAGTCCTGAAGAAGGTCTTTGTTAATTTTGGTGCGGGATCTAACAATAAGAACGTCACAATCTCGTACGGCATCTCGATTAATATCACGCCCTGGTAGCATGACAATCTCCCCAAAGCTACTAAAGATTTCTTGGTAAGCATAAACAGCATCGTCAATCAGTAGTTTCATAAAGTTACCTCGCCCCATTCAATAGACTGTTGGTTGGTGGATATAAGGTAGTCATTGGCTTGAGAAAAATGCTGACAACCGAAAAAGCCTTTATGTGCAGAAAAGGGAGAAGGGTGTGGCGCTGTTAAAATCAAATGTTTCTCACTGTCTATAAGTTCTGTTTTTTTGCCAGCATAAGCGCCCCAAAGCAGAAAAACTAAATGCTGTTTTTTATCACTTAGTAGGCTAATAACATGATCAGTAAACACCTCCCAGCCTTGATTAGCATGCGAGGCAGGGTTGTTTTTCGCAACAGTTAATACACTATTGAGTAATAACACACCTTGTTTTGCCCACGATGCTAAATGGCCGTGTTCTGGCGTGTTGATATTTAAATCAGAAGCCAGTTCTTTGTAAATGTTTTTCAGTGATGGCGGAACTCTTACACCTTCTGGTACAGAAAAACTTAAGCCCTCAGCTTGACCATCACCGTGATAAGGATCTTGGCCAAGAATAATGACTTTGGTGTTGGCAAAACTTGAGTGTTCGAAGGCTTTAAACCAAGAACCTCTTGGAGGGTAAATGGTTTTTGAGAGTTGAGCTTGATTGTTTAAAAAACCAAGCAAATTTTGGAAATAATCCTCTTCCGAAATCCCATCTAAGTGATCTGACCAGTCACCGATAGTGCTATTCATTACTCATTGTTAATTGCATTGGACATGGTTCTAATTAAAATACGGGCAATTCATTAATTTTGTTTTTACGAAAAAAACGAAACCCATTATAACAAGGATTAAAGATGACAGACTGGTTGGCGCGGTGGGAGAATAATAAAATTGGTTGGCATGCGGATACTGTAAATCGATCGCTTATTGATTACCTTGATCTTTTGGAGATTACACCTGGGGACAGTGTATTCGTACCGCTTTGTGGCAAAAGCCTCGACATGATTTATTTATCTGAAATGGGTTACTCCGTAATTGGTGTGGAGTTAAGTCATTTGGGTGTTGAACAATTTTTTAAGCATAATAATTTACAATTCAACATAATTGAGACTGATGGATTTTCGATTTATCAATCTGAACGTATTAAGATTTACTGTGGTGATTATTTCACCTTGAACGCCAAACATTTGTCGAGCGTATCTGCTGTTTTTGATCGGGCATCGTTGATAGCGCTGGAGTTTGATTTAAGAGAAAAATACGCACAGCATTTAACTGATATAATACCTTTTGATGCGCGAGTACTATTGTTAACACTCATTTATCCGCAGCATCAGATGAGCGGCCCACCTTATTCCGTTACACATTCGGAGGTTGAGTCGCTTTTTAGTTCGGCTTTCAGATATCGACAATTACATTGTTTTAATGATATTGATAATGAGCCTAAATTTCTACGCTCTGGCGTAGATTATGTTGAGAATGCAGCTTATTTGCTGCACAAAGGGAAAGAGTAATGGCAAAGAAAATGACGGGCATAGTTGCCCAATTTGGTACAAAAGGATACGGCTTTATCACCGGTGATGATGGTGAAAAGTATTTTGTACACCAAAAGAACGTTTATAACAAAACACGTTTAAGAAGTGACACCAGAGTTGCGTTTAAAATAGAAACGTCGGACAAGGGTCTAGTTGCGGTTAATGTTAAGCTTGAGAAAGGCGCTGAGGACAAGAAGCCATTAACTGATAGTACGATTAAGCTAATGTTTACCTTCTTGTTGGTGATGCAAATTATCACATCTTATTACGCATTTTTTAAATGAAGAAATTAATCGTTTTTGCTATAGCGATCGTTTTATCCGGTTGTTTTTCAACGCCTGCAAGAGAGGTTGTTGACATTTGTCAGCTCCTGGATGAGAAGGTGAGTTGGTATCAGTCGGTTAAGAAAAGTGAGCAAAAATATCAAGCGCCCATGCATTTGCAATTAGCCATCATTTATCAAGAATCTCACTTTGCCTCAAGAGCACAACCAGCAAGAACCACTTATCTTGGGTTTATTCCAGGACCAAGACCAAGTTCCGCCTACGGTTATTCACAAGCAAAAACTGAAACGTGGGAATGGTATCAGCTAAAGACTGGTAATCGTGATGCCAGTCGAAGCAATTTTTCTGATTCTGTTGATTTTGTTGGTTGGTACATTAACCAATCTAAAATACGTTCAAAAATCTCTAAATCGGATGCTTACAATCAATATCTTGCTTACCATGAAGGCCATAATGGTTTTAACAATAAAAACTTTAAAGATAAAGCTTGGCTGTTAAAAGTTGCTAAACATGTTGAGAAAAAATCTAGCGATTTCAAACGACAACTTTCTAAGTGTCGTACACATCTTGATAGCAACAGAGTGTGGTCATTCTTCTAATAGAGGCCTTTGCATGAACAATGTGGTTTAAGGCGATAGAAAACCTATCCGAACTGAATGAAATGACGGAAATTTCTGTTGGCGACAATCATCTTGTATTGTCCAATCATGAAGGTGAGGTTCGTTGTTTCGAGAACCGTTGTCCACATGAGGATTTCCAATTAAGTCTAGGATGTATTCAAAATGGAAGGATCAAATGCTCGTTGCATGGCTTTTCCTTTGACCTAGAAACTGGTGAGAGTTCAGAAGAAGGTGTTGATCCACTTCGTCTATTCCGCATTAAAATAGAGGAACAAGTTATTTACGTTGAGATAAACCCAGATCAATGAATTCGCAAGCTCTTATCCATTCAATTATTCAAAGAATTGCTACCGGCCCTGAGTTAAGTAAAAATATTGAGCTCGAAGAAGCAAGTGCTGCAATGAGCGCCATTCTTAATGGCGAGATTGACGAGGTGCAATCTGCTATTTTTTTGATAGCTCTAAGAATGAAGCGAGAAACCATCGAAGAAAATTTCGGCATATTGGATGCTTTAATAAAAGCCACAGATGTGCAGCAAACCGATGTAGAAGACTTAATCGATTTGGGCGACCCTTATAGTGGTTACAATCGATCGATTCCGATTTCGGCTTTTTTGCCACCACTTTTGGCTGAGCTTGGCCTTCCAACTGTCATTCATGGGCTTGATGGTGTTACGCCAAAATTTGGCCTTACCCACAAACACATAAATCGAGTTTTAGGCAACAATACTGAGCTGAGTGTTATAGAGGCAAAGGAGCAACTTGGGAGAGATAAAAAAGGCTGGGTCTATCTAGATCAAAGTCGCTATTGTGCGCCGCTACATGACTTGCTTCCACTGAGAAATAAGGTCGTCAAAAGAACGGTTATTAATACCGTCGAAAGTTTGATTGGTCCAATCAAAGGTCAGCGCACGCATTCAATTTTGGGTTTTGTTCATAAGCCTTATCCACCTATTTATGCCGCTTTAACAGCGAGAGCAGGTTTTGATACTAGCTTAGTTATTCGAGGCGTTGAAGGCGGCGTTGTGCCCTCATTACGCCAAAAAGGTTTGATGATCTCCTATGTGGGTGATAAGGAAAAAGCGAGAGTGGAAATCGACCCCAAAGCAATGGGCATCCAGCAAGAGTTAAGAGCAATTGTGTTTCCTCAGTATTTAAGTGTTGATAATAAGACAGCCCTAGCAGAGCATACAGTTACTTTGGGAAAAGCGGCACTTTCTGGAGAGAGAGGAATGTTTTATGATGGCCTGGTTTGCACAACAAGTCTCATTCTTTGGCACCTAGAAAAATTCAAATATTTATCCGATGCTGCAGAGCACGTCAGAGAAGTGTTGGATTCGGGTTTAGTGCTTAATAGGCTGTAGAAGCCCAAACATTAGCCAACTATACCAGTCTCAATCAGTTTTCTAATTTTACTATCGCTGTAATCCAATTCGTTTGAGAGTATCTCCATAGCGTGTTGCGAAAGATCCGGTGAAGCGGAAATGTATTTAAGTGGTGTTTCGGAAAGGTTAATCGGCGAACTAATGGTTTTAATTAGCTTGCCATTGCGATCGGGAATTTCCTTGACAAGATTTCGATATTTAATTTGCTCATGATTGAAAACTTGCTTTATAGTATTAACCCGGCCACAAGGCACCCCAAGAGCTTCCAGACGTTCAACCCACCAATCAGTTGAATGGTTCATCATATGTTTGGCTATGAGTGGAATCAGTGTTACTCGATTATGAACGCGTTGCTCGTTTGTGTTGTAATCAGGATTATCGGCAAGTTCTGGCGCATTTAAAAGCTGACAAAACTTTTGGAATTGAGAATCATTTCCGATCGCCAGAATCATGTCTCCATCAACGGTTTTAAAGGCTTGATAAGGGACAATATTAGGGTGTCCGTTACCGTGTCTTTCTGGGTTTTTACCCGTTGCTAAGTAATTCATGCCTTGATTGGCAAGCGTTGCCGCCTGAACATCTAGTAGAGCAATGTCAATATACTGCCCTTTTTTGATATGTTTACGCGCCATAAGCGCGGCGAGTATTGCGTTGCAACTATAGAGGCCTGCCATGATATCAACTAATGCAACGCCAACTTTCATTGGTGCACCATCAGTCTCTCCTGTAATACTCATCAGACCGCCCTCGGCTTGAACCATTGCGTCATAGCCGAGTTTACTTGAAGCGGGGCCGGTTTGACCAAAGCCGGTAATAGAACAGTAGATCAAATTAGGGTTAAGTTTGTTGAGTGTCGGATAATCTAGACCATATTTGACAAGGCCACCCACTTTAAAGTTTTCGATAACAACATCAGAGTCAACAATCAAATCTTGAACTATTTGCTGACCGGTTTTTTGTTTTATATCAATTGCAATCGATTGCTTGTTGCGATTTGTACAATGAAAATATGCCGATTGTGGTGGCTGAGATTCGTTCCGTTCTTTAATAAAGGGCGGTCCCCAGAATCTCGTATCATCCCCTTTATTGGGTTGTTCAATTTTAATCACTTGAGCACCCATATCAGCCAACATTTGTGAAGCCCATGGGCCAGCTAAGATACGACTTAAGTCAACAACTTTGATGTCTTGTAGTGCGTCTGCCATCAGAAAAATGCTTGCAAACCAGTAATGGCTCTTCCCATAATAAGTGCGTGTATATCGTGTGTCCCTTCATAAGTATTTACAGCTTCAAGGTTCATTACATGGCGTATTACGCCAAACTCATCATTTATGCCATAACCGCCATGCATATCGCGTGCATTTCGAGCAATGTCTAGTGCTTTACCACAACTGTTGCGCTTCATCATGGAAATGAGCTCGACAGGACATTGGTTGGCGTCCATTAATCGACCCATTTGCAGGCATCCTTGTAGGCCAATACTAATTTCAGTTTGCATATCAGCGAGTTTTTTTTGAATCAGTTGGTTTGCTGCTAAAGGCCTATTAAACTGTTTTCTCTCCAGAGTGTAATTTCGCGCGGCTTGAAAACAAAATTCAGCTGCTCCAAGTGCGCCCCAGGCTATGCCATAGCGCGCCTTATTTAAGCAACCAAACGGACCACCCAGTCCACTTGTATCAGGAAAATAGTTCTCTTCGGGTACAAAGACGTTATCCATAACTATTTCACCAGTGATTGAGGCTCTTAACGAAAATTTACCTTCAATTTTTGGTGCTGAAAGACCACTCATACCTTTTTCAAGGATGAAGCCACGAATAACACCTTCTAACTTAGCCCAAATGATAAATACATCTGCAATTGGTGAGTTGGTAATCCACATCTTATTACCCGTTAGGCGATAACCGCTGTCGACTTTTTCGGCTCGTGTTGTCATTGAGGCTGGGTCGCTGCCTGAGTTTGGTTCTGTCAGACCAAAACAGCCAATCCATTCTCCACTGAGGAGTTTTGGCAGAAATTTTCGCCTCTGCTCTTCACTTCCATAACTATAAATTGGGTGAATCACAAGAGATGATTGGACGCTCATCGCACTGCGATAGCCACTATCAACGCGTTCAACTTCACGAGCGATCAACCCATAACTAACGTAGTTGACCTCACTACCGCCATATTCTCCGGGCAATGTTGCCCCCAAAAGTCCTAGCTGGCCAAGCTCCGTCATAATGTCACGATCGAAGATTTCATTTCGGTTGGCCATTAATATGCGCGGCTGCAAATTAGTCTGGCAATAGTCATGAGCTATATCACGAATAAGCTTTTCTTCGCCTGTTAGTTGCGCCTCTAAAAACATAGCATCTTGCCAATTAAAAGGAGTTGAAGATTTACTCATATTGCTTACCCTAGATGTATTAAATTTGTGATCACAAACGGATTATAGCGAAATAAATTCTCTGTGATCAAAAAATGATGAGAACACACTATCCACTTCAGTTATCTATTTGTTAGAGAAACTGCTTTGCATTTAATTTGGCGTATTCACCCGACTTAGAAAGTAGCTCTTCATGTGAGCCTTGTTCAATAATTTCACCCTCTTTTAAGACCACAATTCGATCAGCATTTTGAATGGTACTGAGCCTGTGGGCAATGATGATGGTTGTACGGCCTTCTTGCATTTGGTCAATCGCTGATTGAACCAATCTCTCGGTGGCTGAATCGAGGGCAGAAGTTGCCTCGTCCAGAATTAAAATAGGACTGTTTTTGGCAATCGCTCTGGCGATAGAGAGTCGTTGGCGTTGCCCTCCTGAGAGTGTGGTGCCATCTTCACCAATTTCTGTCTCAAAGCGCTTACCTAGTTTATTAACAAACTCGGTAGAATTAGATATATCCGCCGCCTGCTCAATCAACTCAATAGACATAGTATCGCTTTGACCAAGGGCTATATTGTTTTTCACGGTGTCGTTAAATAAGCGTACGTTCTGATCAACAAAAGAGATTTGAGACCGAAGTGCAGTGAGCTCAATATCGTTGATATCTTGTTTATCAATTGAAATACTTCCTGACGTGGGGTTGTAAAAGCGCGCTATCAGACTCACCAGTGTTGTTTTACCACTGCCAGTACTACCAACAAGGGCAACGGTTTCACCCTGCTTAATTTCTAAATTTATATTATTGAGTGAGGCTCTCTCACCATCATAACTAAAACTAACATTTTTAAAGCTAATCTCACCTTTAATGTTTTCAAATTCTCGCTTACCTTGGTTTACTTCTGACTTTTCGTCAATCAATTGAAAAACACTTTGTCCAGCAACGATTGCTTGTTGAAGGGGCTTGTTAATATTAACGAGGTTTTTAGCTGGTTTAACCAGCATTCCCATGGCGGTAAAGAATGCCAGAAAATCACCTGCAGTCATGGTTAAGTAGGTCGATGACACATAAACCACGCAGGCTAATGATAAGCCAATAAGTATATTAACTAGTGCAGTATTAAGGCCGCTTGCAATATCCACCTTAAAGCGCTGTTGACGTATGGTATTGATGAGGGAGAGAAATTTCCGACTTTCACTTTTTTGGGCGAGGTAAATTTTAATCAAATCACTGCCGGAAATATTTTCATCCAAAAGGTGGGTCATTCGACCCATAGAATCTTGTACTTTTTTAGAAGAACTCCTCATCCGAGAGCTGGAAAATTTAACAGCTAAATAGACTAAGGGCAATAGTACTAATAGTGTGAGGCTTAAGAGGTAGTTTTTATAAAATAAGTAGCCAACTAACAAAACAACCGTAAGGGATGATTTGATAAAATTAAGCCAGATTGTGGAAGCAGCGGAAGAGATTTGTTCCACATCAAAAGTCAATTTTGAAAGGATTCCCCCGGTTGTGTTTTTATCAAAGTAAGCTTTGGGTAGTTTTAATAGTTTGGCAAACATATCAACTCTTAAATCCATGATGACTTTATTTGAAATCCATGAACTAGCACTTACCGAAGTAAGTGCAAATAGCGAGCTAAGTGCGATGACTAAAAATAGTGCCAATGCATAAAAAAGCGCTATGTCATTGGTGCGATTATCCGTAAAAAGAGTATCAACAATTTGCCCCGTTATTTCGGGGATGGACGCCTCAAACACAGTTGCAAATACCATCATCAAAGAGGTAAGTGCAAGCTTGCCTATATGGGCTTTCATATAGGGGTAAAGCCGCTTTATAAATTCTCTATAACCCATTGTCATTACTTTGATTGGATGTGTCCATATTCTACACAAATTTGTGTATCATAACTATTTCAAACCTGTTAGTTTTTCATGACAAAATACATCTTTATCACCGGCGGTGTGGTTTCCTCTTTAGGCAAGGGAATTGCCTCCGCTTCTTTGGCTTCCATTCTTGAAACACGCGGGCTAAATCTCACTCTTCTTAAGCTAGACCCCTACATTAATGTTGATCCAGGAACGATGAGTCCTTTTCAGCATGGTGAGGTATTTGTCACCAATGATGGCGCTGAAACAGACCTAGATTTAGGGCATTATGAAAGATTTGTTCGTATTCAGATGGGCAAGAAAAACAACTTTACAGCTGGGCGAGTTTATGAAAATGTAATTGAACGTGAACGTCGAGGTGATTACCTCGGTGCAACGGTGCAAATCATTCCCCATATCACCGATGAAATTAAACGCTTAACAAAAGCGGGCGCTGAGGGCGCGGACGTTGCCTTGGTTGAGATTGGTGGCACAGCGGGTGACATTGAGTCGCTACCTTTCTTAGAGGCGATTCGACAAATGAGCTTTGAATTGGGCCGTGAAAATACATTGTTTATCCATTTAACGCTTTTGCCCTACATTAAAGTGGCGGGTGAGTTAAAGACCAAGCCAACACAGCACTCGGTGAAAGAGTTAAGAGGTATTGGTATTCAGCCGGATATTCTAATTTGTCGCTCAGAGTACCCTTTGCCTGACGCAGAGCGTAAGAAAATTGCCCTATTTACCAGTGTTCCAGAAAATTCAGTGTTCACATCATTGGATGTAGACACTATTTACAAAGTGCCACAAAGCCTTCATGAACAAGGTTTGGATGATATTGTTGTGTCAAAGTTGGGGCTTGCATGCAAGGCGACCGACTTGAGTGAATGGGATAATGTAATAGCCAAGCTTGAGCGGCCTAATCACAGCGTTGATGTTGCCATGGTTGGCAAATATATGGATTTAACAGAGTCTTACAAATCTTTGTCTGAAGCCCTAATTCATGCGGGTTTAAATACGCAAACCAAGGTTAATATCCACTATTTTGATTCCGAAGACATTGAGAAAAATGGTTCTGAATGTTTAAGTGAGATGAGTGCGATTCTTGTGCCTGGTGGGTTTGGTCTTCGCGGCATTGAAGGCAAGATTGAGGCAGTACGTTATGCGCGCGAAAACAATGTGCCGTATTTAGGTATTTGCCTAGGTATGCAAGTGGTGGTGATCGAATTTGCACGCCATTTGGCTGGCATGGACAACGCCAACAGTACAGAGTTTGATAGCAATACACCTTATCCTGTTATTGGTTTAATTACCGAGTGGCAGAATGAAGACGGCAGTTTGCAAACACGTGATGATAAGTCAAATCTAGGTGGAACAATGCGCCTTGGCGGTCAAGAATGCGCTTTAGTTAAGGGCTCTAAAGCACGAGAAATTTACGGTGAAGATACGATAACGGAGCGCCATCGCCATCGTTATGAAGTGAACAATAAATTGATTGGTGCAATTGAAAAAGCAGGCTTGAGCATCTCTGGTAGATCACAAGATGGTTCACTGGTGGAAATGGTGGAAATTGCGGATCATCCTTGGTTTGTCGCTTGTCAATTCCATCCGGAATTCACTTCAACACCAAGAGATGGTCACCCATTATTTGAGAGTTTTGTTAATGCCGCAAAAGAGGCGCACAACCTAATTCTAAGTTAAGTTGAGACCTTTGCGTAGTTACGAATAATCATCAAAACACCACCTTCCGCCAACTTAGCTATTTTCTTAAAGACGACCTTAGATTTACTAGGGCAGACTCTAAGAAAATAGTTAATTCAGCAAAATCTGTTATTTTGCTAATCACCCCTAACTGTGCAAAAATCTCAAAAAGCTTACTTTCTTTTTTTGGTGAATTTCATCAGCCTTCTTCTTTTTTGAATTTGGCGATCGGTTAGCTTATTCTTTTTATCTTTGAACGGGTTTTCGCCGCTTTTGAATTCAAACTTAATCGGCGTATTGGAAAGGCTTAATGCGTTCGTAAAGAAGTTTTTCAGATAGCGACCATAAGCATTTGGAATGCTTTGTAGGTGGTTGCCATGCACGGTGAAGGTTGGTGGAAAAACACCAGACTGGTGGATGTATTTTAGCTTTAAGCGTCTACCGGCCACCGGCGGCGGCTGATGTCCTTCATTGGCCTTGGCCAAAATTTCATTAAGCATCGGTGTGCCAAACCTTGCACCAGCATTCTCATATGCCTTAATAATTGGTCCAAAAAGCTTTCCTACGCCAGAGCCATGCAATGCCGAGATGTAGTGAACAGAGGCGTAATTAACAAAAGAAAGCTTTACGTCTAATTTACGTTTGACTTCACTTTTCTGATAATCGTCCAGACCATCCCATTTGTTATTGACAATCAACAAGGCTCGACCTTTGTCAGAAATCATACCAAGCAGTGTTGCATCCTGTTCTGTGACGCCTTCGCTTGCATCCAGTACAAGAATAACCACATGGCAATTTTCAATCGCTTCAATCGCTTTTAAAATACTAAATTTTTCAATTTTATGATCAACACTGCGCTTGCGTCTTATGCCGGCAGTATCTATTAGGGTGTAGAGTTGGTCGTTACGCTCAAAAGGGATGAAAATGGTATCACGAGTTGTTCCGGGTAAGTCAACAGCTAAAACACGTTCCTCACCTAAGATACGGTTTATTAAAGTGGATTTTCCAACGTTTGGTCGCCCAAGAACGGCAACTGCAATGCCTTCAATCTCCGGTTCAACGTCATCCGTTGGCTCGGGCAAAAGTGGTAATGTTAAATCAATTAATTCTTCAATGCCATGACCGTGTTCAGCAGCAATAGGAACGGGCACACCAAGACCAAGTTCATAAAATTCAGCAAAAACTGCCTCACTAAGCCCTTCAGCTTTATTACAAACTAAAATTAAATTGAGTTTTAATCTTCTCAATTGCCCTGCAATTTCGTGATCAAGTGCAGTAACACCGTCTCTGGCACTGACAATAAAGTAGACAACGTCGGATTCATCTAGTGCATTGAGGACTTGGCTATGAACGCCGCTATCAATAATATTGTCCTCGTTGGTTAGTCCGCCAGTATCGATAATCGAGCACTGAATATCATCGTCCAAGTCGATCGTTGCGTATTGCCTATCGCGCGTCAGCCCCTCAAAGTCAGAGACAAGTGCTTGGCGAGATTTACTCAGGCGATTGAATAGGGTGGACTTGCCAACATTGGGACGTCCAACGAGTGAAATAACGGGTAGGCTCACGATAAATTACCAGTTTAGTTGGAAATTACTACAATAAATCTTTATTAGTTAAGGTCGTCTAACTTGATCTGAATTAACCGTATTAGCGTTGAATTATCAGTGATACTGTTAATCGCTAGTCGGTAATGCTTTTGAGCCTCTGGCGTATTGGCAAGGTCTAAGTAAATATCACCCTTCATGCTATGCACAAGGCCTAGGAAGTTAGCATCAGTGAGCGAATCTAGCATAGTAAGTGCACTTTCGTGTTGGCCTAGTTGCAAGTAAACGGTTGCTGTTCGTAGTATTGCTGTTGAGCTGATTGCACCATTGTCACTTGATGTTAATGGTTCGATTATGCTAAGAACTGATTGGTAGTTACCAGCGTCAAATAGTTTTTTAGCCATCAGCAGTGAGGCTTGATCAGCGTACGAACTTGAGCCATAGTCGGTCAGTAACTGATCATAAGTTTCAACACTGTTTGAATCTGAAGCATAGGTTAAATAAAGCGCTCTTGCGCTTTGCGATTGTTGATCTTGGTAGTCACCATAAAAACCCCAGCCCCAAAAAGCACTTAGGCCAATAACAACACCAATGACAATTTGTGAGCCGTTGGTTTTTAGCCATCTTTTAACTTGCTCGACTTGCTCTTCTTCTGTGCCGCCGACATTAATAAAGTTTTTCATAAGATCTCCTGAAGATGGGCAATGATACCCTCTAGCGTGATTAATTGTTGTTCGCCTTGACCTTTCAATGGCTTAACACTAATTTGATTGTTCCTAATTTCCTCTTCGCCCAAAATTAAAGCATAGTCTGAGTTTGATTTATCGGCTTTTTTCATCTGCGATTTTAAACTTCCAATACTGATATCGTTTATCACAATAATTTCAGGTAGATTCTGGTGGATGTCATTACAGATTCTCATGGAAGCTTGTTGTGCCTCACCACCCAAAGCGACGAAATAAAGACTTGGTGCTTGTTTTATGAGTGATTCAGATTGTTCGCTGATAAGTAACATTAAGCGCTCCAAACCCATAGCAAAACCAACCCCAGGTGTGGGTTTGCCACCCATTTGCTCTACCAAACCATCATAACGTCCACCAGCACAAATCGTACCTTGTGTGCCAAGGTCATTTGAAATCCATTCAAAAACGGTTCGGTTGTAATAATCTAGTCCCCTTACCAATCGAGGGTTGACGGTGTAATCAATGTTTAGGCAGTCAAGAAAACCAGTGAATTCTTCAAAGTGTTTGGCAGATTCTTCGTCCAAATGATCAATCATTTTTGGCGCGTTGGCAATCAATGTGGCCATATCGGAATTTTTAGAATCCAAAATACGCAATGGATTGTTCTCAAGTCGGCGCAAACTGTCCTCATCAAGCTCTCCCTTATGCTCAGAAAAATAACTGTAAAGTAGTGTTCTGTATTCTGCTCTGGTTTCGTTTGAGCCTAGCGAGTTGACCTCTAAACTAACGTTTTCGAGCCCTAGTCTTTGCCAAAGTTGTGCACTCATAGCAATAAGTTCGGCATCAATTTTTGCATCTGTTGCACCAAATATTTCCACACCTACTTGGTGAAATTGGCGATAGCGACCTTTTTGTGGGCGCTCATGTCTAAACATTGGCCCCTGGTAAAATACTTTTTGAATGCCTTCTCTTGGTAAGTTGTGCTCTATCATCATGCGCACACAGCCTGCTGTGCCTTCAGGTCGAAGTGTCAGTGAGTCGCCGCCAAGGTCTTGCCAGGTGTACATTTCTCTTTCAACAATGTCAGTGATTGCGCCAATCGCGCGGGTAAATGTTTCAGTTTTTTCAACGATCGGTGTGCGGATATTTTTGTAGCCATAAGAGATTAACAGCTTGTTAATGACACTTTCCATGGCTAACCAAAGATTGGAGTCTTTGGGTAGAAGGTCGTTCATTCCTCTAATGGCTTGTATTTTCTTGCTCATGTTGCTGTTTGTTTTTGTATGAGGAGTATTTTACCTATGAAATGCCTCTTCTTGTTCAGCCTATAGCGCCTAGAACTGGTTGATTTTATCGGATTTATTGTTTTGAATTGTCTCGAATGATGTAAACAGAAAAAGAAACAACCAAGTGACGATGACGGCTTTGGTAATCAAGTTGCATATTCATCAGACTAAATCTCAAATACAACAGATTAACTTATAGCAAGAATTATTCTTGACTTGGTGTCCACTTTGATGCTTTTCTGGATGGCGGTGCATTATCAAGTCTCGCTTGTAGGGCGAAGTGGCTGGTAATCTGGGAAGTGATTGCGGTCAGTAACTTTAGCTGCCCTCTATCCTTTGCTTCGACCACTGCGCCAACTCGATTAATGAGCTTGGAGACCTTTGGATTTGGTGGGCTGTAGGTGACTGGGCCGAGCTGTTGTGAGATTGGTGGCAACGAAATCGCCTTGAAAAGTCTGGCGTTCGCACTTATCAAAGTTTGAGACTCGCTGAAAGTGAGCATACAGACGCAGTTGACCACAGATTGTTGCTCATGAAATCGACTAAATAGGTTGTATTGTTATAAGTATGAGGTGACTATAGCGATATAATAATGTTGCTGGTATTTCTTGAGCCAAGATATTTAAGAAATTGCTGTTGCATTTCTAATGTATGTTCATGCGCAAGGCGTTCTGCCAAATTGACATCTTGCGCTTCAATTGCATCAATCATTGCTTGGTGGTTGTCAACCATTTTGCTAGGTAAATGATCATCGAAGGATTTGAAGTACAATCTTAGAGATCGTCGTCCGTCATCCAACAGGCGACGATAAATATTCTCAAAATAGCTGTTATTGCCTGCTTTAGCGATAGCTAGATGAAAATCTCGATTGCTAAGAATCATTTTCATAGCATCATTTTGTGCGACAGAGAGGTTAAATTTGACTTGCTCTTCACGAATTAACTGAAGACTGGCTTCGTTTCGAAATTTGGCCGCCAAACGTGTCACAGTTCGCTGAACAAGGTCCAACGCATCTACGTATTGTGAGAACTCCTCAATCCTAAGAGGGGTGACTATTGTTCCCTTATTGGGTAAGGTTTGTAACAAAGATTCTGAAACCAGTCGGACCATTGCCTCACGCACGGGAGAGCGCGATACGTTAAAACGTTTTGCGATACTTACTTCATCAATCAGTTGACATGGTTGCAAAGTTAGAGAAAGTATTTCATCACGTATCGTTTCGTAAATAACAATAGCGCTATATCCTTTGGGTTTTCTTTTTGCTGTATCTTGAGTTGTGGCTTTTGTCATTGATAGGATTTATTACTTAAATAAAAACTTAAATAGTTATATACTTATTTACTTGTGTATCTTACTTTAACCTGCTATTTTTTTATTGACATATATGTATTTGATGTATACTTTATCACAAATACAAAATGTCGACAAGTATTAATATAATCTTATCACAGTATTCAGCTAAAAAAATAACAGGAGTAAAAAATGAATTTTGAAGGAATCTATACGCCGGTTATCACACCATTCAATGAAGATGGGTCGATTGACTGGGAAAGTTACGGCGAGGTAATCGAATGGCAAATCGAAAATGGTGTTTCTGGGATTATTGCTGGCGGTTCGACTGGTGAGTTTTATGCTATGTCTAAAGAAGAGCGCATTCAGCAATTTAACTTCGCCTCTGAAAAGATTAACGGTCGAGTAGAGTTAATGTGCGGTGTTAATGATATTCGTGTGTCTGAGTGCCTTGAGATTACTGTTGCTGCCCGCGATGCTGGTGCACAGTCACTGTTGGTAGCTGCTCCTCCTTACTCCCTACCTTCCGAGGCCGAGTTGGCTCACCACGTGTTGAAAATCGCTGATACTGCAGGCTTGCCTATTATGCTTTACAATTACCCTGGTAGAACAGGTGTCGAGATGGGTGAAGAGTTTTTAACGACGGTCTCAAGTAATCCCTTAATTGCTGGTATCAAAGAATCCAGCGGTGACTACAGCCGTTTACCTTATTTAACACAAAACTTCTCAAATATTGAGTTGGTCGTAGGCGGTGAGGAACAAGTTGTCGAGTTTGCAGCTTGGGGCGCAAAAGCTTGGGTCTGTGCTACGGCTAACTTCTTTCCGTCTGAATGTGTTCAATTTATGGATATTATTGGAAAGCAGTCTGATTTTGAGCGTGGTAAACGCATTATGGACGCCTTCATGCCCTTAATGGCTGTTCTTGAGCAGGGCGGAAAATTCTTGCAATGTGTTAAATTTGGTTGTGAACTACAAGGACGCCCAAGTGGTATTGTTCGTCCACCATTATTACCAATGGACAATACACTTAAACAAGAAATGTCAAACATTGTCACTATTGCACGGCAGGCGCTTGACATAATTCTTAACAATAAGGAATGATAAAAATGTCCAGCCTACTAACCAAAGAACAATACGCAGCCAAAGCCGCTGATATCAAATTCTACGTTGAACCCTTTATTGATGGTAAATACCAGAAGTCAAAAGCAGGCAATACTATGGATACCATAAACCCAGCTACTGGTGAGGTTCTTGCTCAAGTGACTGCTTGTGACGCCTCTGATGTGGATTATGCTGTTGAAGTATCACGCAAAGCCTTTGATGAGGGCAAGTGGTCTCTTATGGCGCCGGGAGATCGTAAATTGGTACTGCTTAAACTTGCAAATCTGATTGAAGATAATCAAACAGAACTTGCCGTTCTTGAGAGCTTAGAAAGCGGTAAACCCATCAGTGAGTGTCAGCTGACCGATCTGCCAGAAACTATTGGAACGATTCAGTGGCACGCTGAGGCGATCGACAAGATATACGATCAAATATCACCCACCAATTCGAATACAGTAGGCCTAATAGTGCGTGAGCCTTTAGGTGTGGTTGGTTGTGTATTGCCTTGGAACTTTCCATTGATGATGTTGGCTTGGAAGATAGCTCCAGCACTTGCTGGTGGAAGTAGTGTAATTGTTAAGCCTGCTGAACAAACCTCGATGACCGCTCTACGTATTGGCGAACTGGCAATCGAAGCTGGTATTCCGGCAGGGGTACTTAACATTCTACCTGGTATGGGTCCTGAAGTTGGTGAGCCAATGGGGAGGCATCATGGTATTGATGCTGTCTCATTTACCGGTTCTACCGAAGTTGGCAGACTGTTCTTAGAATTCTCAGCACAAAGCAACCTTAAAAAAATTATTCTCGAATGCGGTGGCAAAAACCCAGCAGTGGTATTATCCGATGCCGACAACCTTGATTCTGTAGCAGAACACTGCGTGGCAGCAGCACTTTGGAACATGGGTCAAAACTGTACGGCAAACTCACGTCTTATTGTTCACAAAGACATTAAAGACACACTACTGGAAAAAGTCAGAGAGAAAATGGCCGACTGGCATACCGGTGATCCGATGGACCCAGGCAACCAATTGGGTGCTATTATCTCTCGTGAGCAGTATGATAAGATTCTAGGCTATATCCAATCCGCTAAAGATGAGGGCGCTGAGCTAATCGAAGGTGGTAATGCCATTGAAGCGGGTAATGGTTTGTTTATTGAGCCAACTCTATTCGCTGGCGTTACTCCTGAGATGACCATTGCTAAAGAAGAGATCTTTGGCCCAGTATTTGCAATGATGGTAGTTGATAGCGATGAAGAGGCTATTCAGCTAGCAAATGATACTTGTTATGGTTTACAAGCGTCATTGTATACTTCCAATGTTACTAAGGCACATAAGTACGGTAGAGCACTGCAGGCCGGCACTGTCTCGGTTAACTGCTATGGTGAGGGTGATATGACAACACCATTTGGTGGTTACAAACTGTCTGGCTTTGGTGGGCGTGATAACTCACTGATGGCGCATGACCAGTACACCGAGGTTAAGACGATTTGGATTGATGTTAGTGGGGCTCTTTCTTGAATAGTAGTAAATTAATTCATATAGTTAGCTGCCACGCCGAGGGCGAAGTGGGTAATGTGATCGTTGGTGGCGTTACGCCGCCACCGGGTGAAAGCCTTTGGGAGCAGTCACTCTGGTTGGCGAAGGATCAGAACTTAAGGCAATTTGTTTTAAACGAGCCTCGAGGTGGTGTGTACACTCATTGTAATCTGCTCGTACCCGCGCAGCACCCAGAAGCACAACAGGGATTTCTCATTATGGAACCCGAGCACACGCCGCCAATGTCTGGATCTAATTCGATTTGTGTTTCTACGGTTTTGCTTGAAACAGGGCTAATTCCAATGCAAGAGCCTATTACCGAGTTTGTACTCGAAGCGCCCGGCGGATTGGTCCCTGTTAAGGCGTATTGTGAAAACGGCAGAGTAAAGAGTATTGAAGTAAGTAATGTGGCATCTTTTGTCGACCAACTTGATGTATTTGTTGAGGTTGAAGGTCTTGGTACACTAAAAGTTGATACGGCTTATGGCGGTGATAGCTTTGTGATTGTTGATGCTGGCGCACTTGGTTTTAAGATTGAACCAGATGAAGCTGCAGACCTGGCTAAAATTGGCGCTAAAATTACCGCTGCCGCCAATCAACAACTTGGGTTTACTCACCCAAACATTCCTGACTGGAGTCATATTTCATTTTGTCAACTTGCACTGCCTTTGTTTGAAGAAGAAGGTGTTAAAGTCAGCCGCAATAGTGTGGTCATAGATCCTGGAAAACTTGATCGATCTCCTTGTGGTACCGGCTGTTCTGCTCGCTTAGCAGTGTTGCGCGAGAGAGGAGTACTGAAAAAGGGCGATCGCATGATTGGTCGCTCGATTATTAATTCACGGTTTGATTGTTCCATCGTTGAAGATGTCAAGGTTGCCGAGAAGAGGGCTATTATTCCTTCCATCCGAGGACGTGCCTGGATTACCGGCACTCATCAGTTAATGCTTGATCCCGATGATCCTTGGCCAGAAGGGTATCGACTAACAGATACCTGGCCGTTAAAACGATAAAACCAAGAATTGCAGTCTATGTGTTATGTATTACTATTATGTTCTGTTGATAGTGGTGATTAACATCTTATGAGTGCGATGAAAAAAAAATTGAATGTGGTTTATTGAAGCTATTATTTGCGATGGTTGAACTAAGCTATTCGGTGTGCCTTATCAAGCAGGGTTCGCGAGAGTAGAATAGAAACGATTAACAAAAGGAAGGTACAGAATGCGATGGAATAAAACGATAACAATGGTAGAAGCACACGCGGAAGGCGAGGTCGGTCGAATCGTTACCGGTGGCGTCATAGACCTTCCAGGTAAAACCATGCTCGAGAAAATGAATTACATCAATCAAGTGGATGACAGTTTGCGCCGTTTTTTGGTATTTGAACCTCGTGGTTATGCACAGATGTCGACGAATCTTGTGTTTGCATCAACGAATGATGAGGCAGATGTTGGTTTCATAGTCCTACAGGGTGATAAAGCTCATGCTATGTCTGGTTCGAATAGTATTTGTCTTGTTACAGTCTTGTTGGAGACCGGCATGATCGAGATGAAAGAGCCAAATACTCTTGTAACAATTGATACCCCGGCAGGCCTAGTTCGTGCAAACGCCACCTGTAAAGATGGGAAATGCATTCGCGTTACCTTGGATATGACACTTTCATACGCTGACCAGTTGGATGCCATTGTAGAAGTTGAAGGGCTTGGTAAAGTCACCGTCGATATTTCATTTGGCGGGATTTTTTATGCTCTTATTGACCCAGCACAATTTGATTTACAAATTAAACCAGAAAATGCCCGAAAACTTGTTGATATAGGCACTCGTGTTCACAGGGCTGTAAACGAGCAACTTGATATTTGTCACCCCGAACTGAAAGATTTACAAGGTATTTCCTACACGATGTTTGTTGGCTATGACGACGGCGGGGCTATGAAGGGTGCCACCATTATGCCGCCAGGTCGCATCGATCGTTCACCTTGTGGTACTGGCAACTCTGCTCGGCTTGCTGTGATGGCTGCACGCGGGCAAGTTGAGGTTGGAAAGGTTTTGACAGCAAAGTCGATCATCGATAGTGAGTTTCAAGTAGAAGTAGTCTCAGAAAGCACTATTGCAGGTCGTCCAGCTATTTTTCCTAGAATTTCTGGCCGAGGCTGGATTCATGGCTTCCATCAGGTTGGCGTCGACCCAAGCGACCCTTACCCGCAGGGCTACATGGTTGCCGATTGCTGGGGTGATGCATTTGATCTGCTAAGTTAAAGGTAGGGCGTGCCAGAACAAAAGCTTTCTTCGGGTGCATCAATTGCGATTATAGGGGCCGGTATTGTTGGTGTCGCAAGTGCTTGTGCTCTACAGCGTAACGGCTATGAGGTTACCGTCTATGATCCAGATCCACCGGGTGAAGGCGGGCCGTCTCGCGCAAATGCTGGTCATGTTGCAGCGTCTGATATTCATCCCTTAAGCACACCAGGGATTCAGTGGAAGGCACTAAAAATGCTGACAAACCCTAATGCCCCGCTGAAAATTCCTGTACGAGATGCTTTAGCGCAGATTCCATGGTTTTGGCGATTTTGGCAAACTTCCCGAGGAAGTCGCTTTGAGACCGCTACCAGAGCGCTTAGTTACCTGAGTCGTTATGCGTTTAACGACATTCATAAAATGCTAGAATTTGCTGGTTTGAGCAATATGCTCGTAAACAAAGGCGGCGTTTTTCTCTATGATACTGAGCAAAGTTTTTTTGCCAGCAGGGCAGTCTGGGCTAAAAAAAGCGCCGCTGGCTTTGAAAGTGAAGAAATAGATGCAAAACGAATAGCCTATGATGTGCCATCGATTAACGATAAATTTCGCCACGGCGTGCATTCCTACGGGTGGGGGCAAGTGCAAGACCCACTGGATTTGGTTCGGGAGCTCGCTAGATCGGCACAATCAAATGGTGTTGTTTTTATTCAAAATCGAGTGAATGGATTGTCTGAAGGTAAGCATTCTGTCACGCTTGAGACCGATGAGGGTGGTAAGCTACATGATGCTGTTATAGTGGCTGCGGGAGTTGGCTCGGTACAGTTTGCGAAATCGTGCGGGGATTTTCTGCCAATCGCGGCAGAGAGAGGCTACAACCTAACAATACAAGATCCAGGTGTTGAGCTTGACTTACCCTTGGTATTTGCTGATCGTGGTATTGTGGCAACTCAGGTGACTAGTGGCTTGCGCATAGGTGGCTGGGCAGAATATGCTCGCCCTGATCGACCTGCTAATCAAAACTATTATAAATCCATCGCTAGGATCAGCCAAGAATTGTTCCCAGGTTTAAATATGAGTAATACAAACTACTGGATGGGTAATCGACCTTCATTGCCCGACTCGGTGCCAGTTATTTCTCGTTCTCGACATACACATCGCGTTTATTATAATTGTGGTCACGGGCACTACGGTCTGTCCTTTTCGGCGACTTCGGCACGTCTACTTTGCGAGTTGATAGTTGGAGATAGGGACTTATCAAAGCATAGGCCTTATTCAATTGATCGCTTCATTTAGGCCGATCGAGGTTTATTGATTCTTTAAACCAGTGGGCACGTGACCGGTGGACACGTATTGTGATGCTGAACGACAATGCTGATGTTGATCGTCAAAAAAGATATCGGCACCAAACTCTCTTAAGAAAACACCCTTTTCTAGTCCGCCCAAGAAAAACGCCTCATCAATACGAATACCCCATTGCCTCATAGTGTGAATCACGCGCTTATGGGATGGCGCTGAGCGCGCAGTAACCAAGGCTGTACGTATAGGGTTGTTTTCTTCGGGAAAGGTGGATTGGATTTTTTGTAATGAAGCCAAAAATGACTTGAATGGGCCAGCTTTTAACTCGATATTGGCGGATTGTTTTTCATTCTCCTCAAAAGCCTCAAGACCTTGCTCCTGAAATATTCTTTCGGACTCATCCGAGAAAATAACAGCGTCGCCATCAAAGGCAATTCTAAGCTGTGAAGGGTGGACGTTATCGGATTTTGATTCGACAATAGAGGCTGCAGCAAAGCCAGATTCAAGCGCCTTTTGCACATCATGATAATTGCTTGAAAGAAACAAGTCGGCCTCGAAAGCACCAACAAATGGGTGCGTGCTTTCACCTCTAGTAAAGGCCGCCCTTGAAATGTTTAAGTCGTAATGTTCAATCGAATTAAAGATTCTAAGGCCCGTATCGGCGCTGTTTCGAGACAACAGAATAACGTCAATTGGTGTTTTTTCACTGTTAAGCGCAAGGAGTTTCTTTACCAAAGTGAAACCAACGCCGGGATTTAAAACAACATCTTCATTTTCTTGTTGATGTTTTGCATAGGCCTCAACGCCTTGATCTTTGTAAATCTGATGAGACTCATCAAGGTTAAACAACGCCCTTGAAGAAATGGCAATAACCAGTTTAGTGTTTTTGTTTGTTATTTGCTTTTCTGCCATGTTGCGCCATTGTACCTATGGATACAGTAATCAAGCCATCTTAACATAAAGTGATTTAACTCCCACTGCAAGGCTAAATCTGAACAATTGCTTTTATTAGGATGATCGCTGTTAATTTTGGTTTCTTCGCAGACTGAAATAACTTCTAATAATTTTGCATCAAAATACAATTTAAATCGAATATCTGGTCTATTGATAACCCCGCCTTCTAATTTGTGTTTGTGAGTTAGGGTGTAAGTGCCAGTATAGGGCGATTTTTCGCGACAGATAAGATGAAGATTCCTTAGGTTGCTTTTAAGCGCCTCGTGATTATCTTTAATACCTGGCAGAAGAGGGATAAGTTGGCATATTTTTTGAAAGTTGGCCTCAAACAGCTGACAAATATTTGAATAATTCACCGTTCTTTCGGTTTCATAAATGGCTTTAGTTAGGTCTTCGTCGCGCATCATAGCCAACGAGTCTCACATGCAATTTTACCGTCTGAATGCAGTGTGTAATGATTGTAGCCAATCGAACCTGGACCGTTAAATTGCAACGCAGTGGAAGGGCAAGAATACAATTTAATGTCATTATAATCAAAGACTTCGCTTTGATGGGCATGCCCCCAAAGTACTGCTTTGACGTTTGAGTGCTTGTCAATTATTGAAAATAAATCCTCTGGATTTTCAAGAGATAGTTCGTCATCCCAGTCGCTTCTCATCGGTACGATAGGATGGTGCAGGCAGACAACAGAGTATTTTGCATGTGTTTCACTAATCGCTTCTTCCAAAAAAAGCAATTGTTCCTTAGTTAAAAAGCCACTGACTTTGTTCACTTGTACCGAGTCTAGGGTGATAATTTGCCAATCACCCAACTGAATAACATTTTGCAGTTCTGTTTCAAAGGCTTGGGATAAATTACGTTTGTCGTCATGATTGCCAGGCATAACATGAATGTCAACATCGACAACCTTAAGTTGCTCTTGTAATTTTTTGTACGCGCTTGGTGTGCCGTTGTGGGTTAAATCTCCACTGACTAATAGTGCGTCAAACGTCCTACTCTTAATGTGATTGAGGATGTTTTCAAGGTTTGCCACTGAGTCAACATCCATCACCATTTTCTCATCGTCAATATGGCAATCACTGATTTGAATAAAAGAGGTGCTCATACAGATGTGCTGACAGTAAAACTTAGAAAGGTTCTTGGTCGAAATGCGTCATGTTTTTAAGGGAGGCGATATCCATTTCGTCGTCGCTTATGTTTTGGAATTGGTCTTCATAGGCAATATCTTCGAATCGTGCGTATTGGCCAATAAAGGTCAATTTAATATTGCCCGTTGCACCATTTCGATGTTTGGATATTTTCAAATCCGCTTTGCCAATTTCTTCAGGGTTGGAGTAAGAATCATCATGGTATTGCTCGTCACGATAGATAAAGCCGATAATGTCAGCATCTTGCTCGATCGATCCAGACTCTCGCAAGTCTGCCATTTGTGGCATCCTTCCTTTGCCAGCCTTTGGTCTTGATTCAACACCGCGGTTAAGTTGAGAAAGAGCAATCACTGGCACGCCAATTTCTTTGGCAAGGGCCTTAAGTGAGCGTGAAATTTCAGAAATTTCTTGCACTCTATTTTCCGCTTTGCCGTGCACCGTCATTAGTTGTAGGTAATCCACCATAATCAGACCTAAGTCAGGATATTGGCGTTTTAGTCGGCGACATTTAGCACGAATTTCAGTAGGCGTTATTGATGGCGTCTCGTCAATCAAAATGGTGTTTTCTTCAAAGGCTCGTACGGCATGGTTAAAGCTATTCCAATCGACCTCGGTCATTGAGCCGTCGCGTAATTTAGTAGCATCTATGCGACCAAAAGAAGAGATCATCCTCAGTACTAATTGCTCGGTCGGCATCTCTAAACTAAAGACAGCGACAGGTATCGAATTATGAATAGCGACGTGTTCAACGATGTTCATAGAAATTGCTGTCTTGCCCATACTTGGACGACCAGCAATGATAATAAGGTCACCGTTTTGGAAACCCGATGTCAATTTATCTAGTTCGCTAAAGCCAGTTTCAACACCCTTAACACCCGTTTTTTCGTGCATTTCGTGCACACGGTTAACCACGTCTTTAATAATGTCTTTAACATTAACAACATCTTGTTTATTGCGTGAGACTTGCTCGGCAATCTCAAAAATCTTTTTCTCTGAGAGGTCAAGTAATTCATTGACCTCGATGTCTTTTGGCTGGAATGCAGTGTCGGCAATTTCCCTACCCACAGCAATCAGTTGTCGGTAAACAGAAAGCTCTCTTACGTGTTTAGCATAGGCTTCGATATTAGAAACACTCGGCGTGTTGTCGGCAATTTGTGCCAAGTATGCAAAGCCGCCAATCGATTCCTCATCTTGAGTTTTGATGACTTGCTCTTTAACGGTGAGAATATCGGCAGGTTTGTCGTGCTCTAAAAGCCTAATAATGGCATCATAAATAATGCGGTGTTTAGCGTTATAAAAATCTGTCGTACTTAGGATATCAGCAACTCTGTCCCACGCGTCATTATGCAGTAGTAAGCCACCGAGTACCGATTGCTCTGAATCGATTGAATTTGGTGGTAATTTGCTATTTTCGATATCCATAAATTTTTGGAGATACAATAAAAAACCCTCGGATGAGGGCTTTTTATTTTAACGCAATTTGTTAATTTATTTTGCTTATTCGCTATCAGTAGCCGCCTCAACAATCACCTTAACGTTAACCGCCATATCTGTGTATAGAGAGACAGATACTTCGTATTCACCAACGTGGCGAATGGACTCAGGTAAATGGATATCGCGCTTCTCAACTTCGAAGCCTTGAGCGGTTAAGTTCTCAAGGATGTCAGCAGCACTAACAGAACCAAATAGCTTGCCTTCTTCACTAGCATTAGCTTGGATAGTGCAAGTTACATCGTTCATTGCCGTTTCTTTCGCTTGAGCTTCTGACAATGTAGCAGCTTCTTTTGCTAATAAGTCAGCTTTGATTATTTCAAATTCAGCCAAGTTAACTTTTGTTGCTGGTTTAACCTTGCCTTGTGGGATTAGAAAATTACGAGCATAGCCAGACTTAACATTTGCTATGTCACCAATAGCGCCTAATTTTTGAATTCTTTCTAATAAAATTACTTGCATGTCAAACTCCTATTTCTTGTGTTTGTCAGTGTAAGGAATCAACGCTAAAAATCTTGCTCTTTTAATAGCAGTTGTTAGTTGACGTTGGAATTTAGCACAAGTACCAGTCATTCTTGATGGCGTAATTTTGCCACTTTCGTCAATGTTCTTTAATAGCGTGTCAACATCTTTGTAATCAATTTCTTTTACGCCTGCTTTAGTAAAGCGGCAAAAACGATTAATAGGAACCTGATGTCTGCGTTTTCTCTTTTTCATTTGCTTTGCCATATCAATCTCCTATTTTTCTTCTGTTGTGGCCATCATGATTGATGGTTCAGTAATAGCTTCCGATCTAGAAATAATTAGATTTCTAAGAATTGCATCGTTAAAACGGAAGTTATAGTTAAGCTTATCAAGTGTTTCTTGATCACACTCAATGTTGAGCATTAAGTAGTGTGCTTTATAGATTTTGTTGATTGGATAGGCTAGGTGCTTACGACCCCAGTCTTCTTCGCGGTGAACGCTACCACCACCTGTAGTGATGATTTCTTTGTATTTATCAATCATTGTTGACACCTGCGAACTTTGGTCCGGGTGAACAATGAGAGTTACTTCGTAATGTCTCATTAACATCTCCTCATGGTTTAAAAAAAGCTTGCCAGCGTGCGCTGATCAAGCAAGGAAGTGCGTATTTTATACTAGTTGTGTCTTGTTCACAATCCTTTGTATACTTTTGTTTTTAGGAGGGTTTTGTTTCAATGCCTTTCTCTCTAAAAAGAAAAATATAACTTGTCAAAAAAACTTTATCCAATTAATAAAATATCGAAAAAAACCGGAATGAGTCTAAAAACACTAATGAGCAAGGGTGACCCTTACTCATTTGGGCTAAATAATGTCATTTAGAGGGTAAAAATAGCCTTTTTAGGGTCTTTTATAGCTGAAAAAAGCTTGAATATTGTTTCGGCTGGAAAATTTCGGAAATTTTAAAAATGGCATGATTTATGGCCTATTTGGACAATATTTCCAGTAAATTATTCAGATCGGTTCGCAGACGATTAATTTTTTCCATTGGGAAATGTTCAGCCATTCCTGAAAGTAATTCTGTAGGAATACACAACGCTTTTTCTTTAAGAGAAGAGCCTTTATTAGTTAATTTTACAATGACTCGTCGCTCGTCAATTATAGAGCGTGTGCGCTTAATAATGCCTTTAACCTCCATTCTCTTTAACAGCGGTGTTAGGGTATTGGTCTCTAACATTAATTTGCTGCCAATTTCGCTTACAGTTAATTCGTCATTCTCCCACAATACCAACAAAATCAGATATTGTGGATAGGTTATGTCTAATTCTTCTAACAGGGGCTGGTAAAGCTTAGTTACCATTCTTGAAGCGGCGTAGAGCGGAAAACAAAGTTGATTGTCCAGCTGCAACAAGGCTTCGGTTTTCATCTAATTACTCTCACTTAAAAGTGGCTTAATATAAGAGGCAATCTCACTTGGCTTAGTTTTTGAACTAAATCTTTTGATTGGTGTGCCGTCAGGGCCGATAAGAAATTTAGTGAAGTTCCATTTAATGCGACCGCCCAATAAACCTTTAAGTTCTTTTTTAAGAAATTTATAAAGAGGGTGGGCGTCTGAACCATTAACGTTAATCTTTTGCGACATGGGGAAAGTTATGTTGTAATTATTACTACAAAAAGATTGAATTTCTTCGCTGGAGCCTGGCTCTTGATGGCCGAATTGGTCGCATGGAAAGCCGAGCACAACAAGCCCATTGTCCTTGTGCTCTTTATAGAGTTTCTCTAATCCTTTGTATTGACCTGTAAAGCCGCATTTGCTTGCGGTATTTACTATTAACAATGTTTTGCCTTTAAAGTCAGCCATAGAGATTGGCTGAGAGTCTAGCCCATTTATTGTAAATTGATAAAAATCTTTGTTCATTTTTGAGTTCTTTATTAGGTATATTATCACACGATTAAATCGTGTACGATATATTATACACAAGCAAATTCAATATTACAATAAATATAATAACTTTGTGTATGAGAAGAGCGGTTAATGAATTGCTTACAATGCCAAGATTAATCGTAATAGGCGTATGATTAACGCTATAACACTTTAGGAAAATACGATGATAAAAACCGCCGGAGAATTAATAGCAGAGGCACAAACTCAAATCAATTGTGTTGATGTGGTGTCAGCCAAAGCATTGTATGACGGTTCAGAAAGTGGCATTATCGTCGATTTGCGAGAAGCCGAGAGTGCGGCAAAATCTAAATTGAAGAATTCCACCAATATTTCTCGCGGACTGCTTGAGATGAAAATAGCCAAACTGTGCCCTGATTCTGATACTTTAATATTAACTCATTGCGCCGGTGGTGGTCGTGCATCGCTTGGCGCTCTTACACTGCAACGGATGGGCTATACCAATGTTCATGCGATTACGACGACTTTTGACGAGATAAAAGAATCTTTTGGCTAGGCAGCCCAGCAATGAAGGAATCGAGGATAAAAATGACCACGGCTAAGCACTCCATCGGTGATTTGATTTATCATAAATTGTATGGCTATCGAGGCGTTATTGTTGACATAGACCCCTGCTTTCAGTTGACAGATGAATGGTACGATAGGGTTGCGAGTAGCCGACCGCCAAAAAACGAGCCTTGGTATCATGTGCTTGTAAACCAATCGCTAAATTCGACTTATGTGGCGGAACAAAACTTAGAGCCAGATTTGACTGGTGAGAAAATCGACCACCCTATGGTTGAGTTGTTTTTTACAGGGTTGCAAGATGGGCGCTACATTAGCAATGAAAAAATTAATTAAGTCTTGTGCCGATTAAATAAGTGTGGTCGATGAAAAAAATCTTTAAACTGCTTTTTTTCTTAAACTTAGCCTTCTTTGCTGCTTATCTTTTGTATCTTAACGAACAAGTAAAAAGTGTATTTTCAAGCTCGATTGACGAAGATGAAAACACTGTCTATCTTGAATACCCACTTGAAACCTACCCGAAAGAGTTGATTAATATGTTGCTGTTGGTCGAAGATCAATCTTTTTATCAGCACTTTGGAGTGGATTTTATTGAGATAGGGCGCGTTCTTTCAACACACTTGGTTGATGATAAACCGTTAAGAGGGGCAAGTACTATTACTCAACAATTGATAAAAAACACTCTGTTATCATCAAAACAAACTCTGAGGCGTAAAGTGGACGAAGCGTTGATGGCCATGTTAATGGAGCTGTATTACGATAAGAATTTTATTCTTGAGCGTTACATGAATACGGTATATTTGGCGCAAGATGGTGCTGTGGCTGTTCATGGGTTTGCCGCTGCAGGTGAGCATTATTTTGATAGATCGGTAGAGCAATTAAACTTGGATGAAATGGCGATGTTGGTTGCCTTGTTAAAAGGGCCGTCGTACTATCACCCAGTTAGACACCCAGAGCGACTTGAAAAACGTAAAAACTTAATCTTGTCGATGCACCATAAATATAAAAAAATTGTCCAATAATATTAGTTGAAATATATTTCAAACATGAAAATTCTTGCAATCGATACATGCACTGAAATTACCTCTGTCACCCTTTGTGTTGATGGTAAAAAATTAACACGTGTATTGCGTGATGTCCCTAAGAGTTCGGGGCATATCTTGGCACTTTGTGATGAGGTGTTCCAAGAGGCAAGTATTAGTCTTGTCGACTTGGATGTTATTGCTTACACCAAAGGTCCGGGCGCTTTTACGGGTGTAAGAATGTGCATAGGTGTTGTGCAAGGTTTATCGCTTGCTGCTGATGTTCCAACCATTGGTTTTTCCACGCTTGAATTGTTGGGCTATCGAGCCTCAGCAAAGCTCAAGCACTACGCAATAGCTATCGCGCTTGATGCAAGAATGGGCGAGGTTTATTGGGGAGTTTATCGGGATGGTGTACTCAGTAATGAGAAAATTTGCAACCCATCTGCAGTGGGCAAGCTTAATTCTGAGTTTGCAGGTGTGGGTAGTGGCTGGTCGGTTTACGAGGATGAATTGAGGAGTGCTAGTGGCGTTGAGCGTATTGATACTGAGCTATTTCCTAAATCTTCCAGCTTAATTGACTTGGCATATGAGGCGCTTAAAAGCGGAAGTGTGGCAAGTTTTGAGCTAGCTCAGCCAACGTATTTACGAAATAATGTAGCGCAAAAATCTAAAAAGGTTTCTGTATGAGACCTTTGTATAAATCATTTTAGATTTATTTAAAGGTCTCTATTTAACATTAAGGCACTTTCTTGTAAAATGTAGACCTTTAGTATTTATCGGATTCCGCTATGTGGAAATGGATTCAAAGGCAAGCCTCACCTAAGGTTTTTTACCAAACCTGCACCAAATTAACGCCGTGGTTTTTACTGCCCTTCATCGTGCTTGGCGTGGTTGGACTATATTGGTCGCTGGTTGTTTCGCCGGCAGACTATCAACAAGGCGATGGCTATCGCATTATCTATATTCATGTGCCAAGTGCAATTATGTCAATGACGGTTTACGGCATTATGGCCATTGCTGGCGGTATTGGTCTAATATGGCAAATCAAAATGGCCGAAGTGGTGGCGAAAGTTTCCGCACCAATTGGTGCTGCTTTTACAATTATTGCCTTGGCAACAGGAGCCATCTGGGGTAAGCCGATGTGGGGCACTTGGTGGGTTTGGGATGCAAGATTAACTTCTGAACTTATCTTGCTTTTTTTGTACTTGGCTTATATGTCTCTTAATAATGCTTTTGACAATCCTCGCACAGCAGCTAAATCAAGTTCTATTTTGGCGATTGTTGGTCTGGTTAATTTGCCTATTATTCATTATTCGGTTAAATGGTGGAACACACTGCATCAAGGTTATACCGTTGGTACCGGTGGGCTAAAAGACCCCGATATGGGCATAGCACTTGGTATTATGTTTCTAGTCTTTGTTCTGCTTTATGCCGCATTGGTGACAATTAAAGCCAAAACCGAAGTACTCACTAGAGAGCAAAATTCTCGCTGGGTGAAGGATCTCGTCACCGGAGAGCGCTCATGACAATGGTGGAGTATTTCTCATTCCTGCCTTTCGGTAAATACGCTTTCTATGTCTGGTCTGCTTACGGTATTGCTTTTATCACCGTAGCTACTCTTTTTATTCGCGCTCGGAGTAATCATAAGAAAACTCTGGTTGCCCTTAGTAATAAATATAGCCGACAAAATGACTAAACGACAAAATAGAATGGCATTGGTTGCAATGCTTATTATTGGTGCGATTGCAGCAATTGTATTTTTATTTGAAGCACTGGGTAATAACATTAACTATTTTTTTTCACCTACTGAAGTTGTAGAAGGGAAATCTCCAGAAGGAAGAAGTTTTCGTATAGGTGGCTTGGTCGTTGATGGTAGTCTCAAGCGTGACGGTATGAAGGTTAATTTTGATGTCACTGATAACAAGAATAAAGTTGGCGTTGAATACACTGGAATATTGCCAGATTTATTTAGAGAGGGGCAGGGCATTATTGCAACTGGCTCCCTAGTTGATGGTATATTTCAAGCCGAGCCAAATGGAGTTCTGGCAAAGCACGATGAAAACTATATGCCACCTGAGGTTGCCGACGCGCTTGAGAAGGCTCAAAAATCCAAATGAAAAAACTAATTCCCCTAATTGGTTTTGTTGTCATTGCCGCCTTTCTTTATCTGTCTCTCAGTTCAAACCCCAGAGAATTACCTTCGCCATTTTTGGGTAAGGCTTTTCCAGATATTGAGGTTGAGGATTTTTATACGGGCGAAGTCATTTCGCTTCGTGACACCTTTAGAAGTAAAATCACACTGGTTAATGTATGGGCTTCGTGGTGTCCCGCCTGTCGAGCAGAGCATCAAATGCTGATGAACATTTCTAAAGAGAACTTAGTGCAATTGATTGGCCTTGACTATAAAGACACAAGGGCGGATGCAAATAAGATGCTTGAGGTGATGGGTAATCCGTTTGATCTAATCGTGTTTGACCCCAAAGGCAAAGCAGGTCTAGAATTAGGTGTTTACGCAACACCAGAAACATTCTTGGTAAATCGACAAGGCGTCATCCTTCACAAACATATTGGTGAAATTTCGAAACAGGTTTGGTTGCGAGATTTTCTGCCTCTTATTTAAAAAAATGAATAATCCATAATAATTCAACTTTATTTGCATTTATATGGGTTTTTTTTGCGGAAAGTCGCTTGACAGTGGGGCTTAATAATGGATAATCGGGTGCAAGGATTAGAGATAATCTGCGCATTTTGTAATAAAACTGTAAAACACTAAAGGAGAAAAAAGTATGAATAAATCAGATCTAGTCGCGGCCATTGCCGACGGTTCAGGATTAACAAAAGCGGACGCTGCTCGCGCATTGTCTGCAACAACAGATGCCATTTCAGGTGCATTAGCAAGTGGTGACAATGTTGCTATCACAGGTTTCGGTAGTTTTTTAGTTAGACAACGTGCAGCACGCACAGGTCGCAACCCCCAAACAGGTGCTACGATCCAGATTGCAGCTTCAAAAGTACCAGCATTTAAAGCAGGAAAATTATTGAAGGAATCTGTAAACTAGACAGATTTTTTTTCAGTATAATACGCCCGGTTCTGGTTTTAGAACCGGGCATTTTTTTTTGGGCGCTTAGCTCAGTTGGGAGAGCATCGCCCTTACAAGGCGAGGGTCACAAGTTCAAGTCTTGTAGCGCCCACCAAATAATTGGAGCGGTAGTTCAGTTGGTTAGAACGCCTGCCTGTCACGCAGGAGGTCGCGGGTTCGACCCCCGTCCGCTCCGCCAATACACTGTTTAACACTATTCGTTGGTGTTCGTTAACAACCACCCAAGCCCTTGCTACAGCAGGGGTTTAGTCGGTTTTACGATTCGTTATCGTTCGTTAACCTTCGTCACCAGCTTGCATTCTATTGGGAACAAAAGTACAATTGTTCCCATTCAATAAAAAATTGTTCCCATTTATGTTGACCGATATTAAGATAAGACAGGCTAAAGCACGTACCACAGCACACAAACTACACGATGACCAAGGTTTATACCTGCGTGTAAGCCCATTAAAGAAAGACAAGAAGGCAACACCAACCAAGACATTTGTTTTTCGATACAAATGGTTAGATAAAGACACGACTATTAATATTGGCAGGTACGGACAATGCTCTTTGTCTGATGCGAGGCGCAAGAGAGATGAATATATTGACCAGCTTTTATCTGGGAACAATCCAGCAGAGGATAAATGTTCCCAAAGTTTTTCAGAAATGGCCGCTAAACCACGTGCTCGTGACTTAGGTCTGCCATTTTGTGGATAT